>JAPPIT010000146.1 GCA_028820505.1 Defluviicoccus sp. | reverse complement strand
AAGAACATAACCGGAACATACACTCCCAACGGTGGAACTTCAAGGATAAGCAGGACCAATTATGTCCGATCGGCAATCCGGTTCGCGTATCGGGATCGACATCGGCGGCACTTAAATTGACCCCTATTTTCGGATATCTGGACATGCGTACCCTTGAGATGCCTTTAGAACGCAGGAGGCGACATTTCTATGATTATTCCCTATAGTACAAAGGCTTGTGCCCACGTCGACGCCTCTTGAAACCCTCGTTCTGCTACGGTACAAGACCCTGGAGAACGACTCCGGTCGCTTACGCCCATCTTACGCTTACGACGAATAGCAAATCGGCGGCCGACCGGGGACGGTGAGAACCATTCTCAACAAGGGGCATCGCATGGCCAAGCTGAAGTTTCGCACCATCTCCAAGCGCACCGTCGACGCGCTTGTCGTCGAGGACCGCGATGAGGTCTTCTGGGACGACCGCATCCCCGGCTTCGGGGTCAGGGTCTATCCGTCCGGGTCGAAGATGTATGTCGTCCAGACCCGGCACAAGGGGAAGTCGCGCCGCGTGACGCTCGGGCGCCACGGGGTCATCACCGCGGATCAGGCGCGCAAGAAGGCGGCCGGGACCCTCAACCGCATGAGGAGCGGCGAGGACCCGGTGGAGCGGGGCTCGGTGACGGTGGCGGAGCTCGCCGCGCGGTATCTGGCGGAGCATGTCGACATGCGCTGCAAGGAGAGCACGCGGAAGGCGTACCGCAGGGCGGTCGAGCGTTTCATCGTGCCGTCCTACGGCGGCATGGCGGTGGAGGACGTGGAGCGCGAGCACATCGACAAGCTGCACCGCGATCTGCACCACATTCCCTACCAGGCGAACCGGGCGCTGGAGATCGGGACCAGCCTGTTCAACTTCGCCGAGGAGTGGAAGCTGCGCAGCGGGGGCAACCCGTGCAGGTACGTGCGCAAGTATCAGGAGACGAAGCGCGAGCGGTTCCTGACCGAAGCGGAGTTCCGCCACCTGGGGGCGGTGCTGAACGGGATGGAGGCCGGGGGAAGGCTGCCGGTCTATCCGGCGGCGGCGATCCGTCTGCTGATGCTGACCGGGTGCCGGCGCAACGAGATCGTCGCGCTCGAATGGAAGCATGTCGATCTTGAAGCGGGCGAGTTGAAGCTCGCGGATTCGAAGACCGGTGCGCGGCTGGTGCCGCTGTCGCCGGCGGCGGCGCGGGTGCTGGCGGAACTGCCGCGCATCGCGGGCAACCCGTGGGTGATTCCGGGCACCAAGCCCGGCAAACACCTTGCCGATCTCAACCACTACTGGGACCGGGTGCGGGCGGAGGCGGACCTCGACGACGTGCGGCTTCACGACTTGCGGCACAGCTTCGCGTCCAGGGCGCTGGCGCTCGGGGAGTCGCTTTCGATGATCGGCAAGCTGCTCGGTCACAACAAGATCGAGACGACCTCGCGCTATGCCCATCTGGCGCGGGATTCGATCAAGGCGTCGTCTGCGAGAGTGGCGGACAGCATCGGGGAGGACATTTTAAAGGCGCCGGTAGCGGCGGAGACCGCCTCGGCCTGACCGGGGCCGTGCCGCCGGAGGCGATGGCGGCCCGCCGGAATCGTCTGTCGATTAGGTCGAATTGTCCAATTCGGACGCGCCGCGCGAATCGGGCGAAAATTTTTTCCGTGGACTTTCGACGCCAGACGTACCCCTGAGTACCCTGGAGTATGATTCGCGGTAAACCGCCTACAGGCAAGGACTTGCGGGGCTTCGCGGCGGTCCTATCCTTGTTCCCATGGCCGCGCCCGACACCTTCCATCGCGACGGCTCGGACACCGATCCTGACGGGATGTTCGCGCTCCGCCGCGCACGACCGGACGCTTGCCGGCGGCTCCGGGACCGGGGCCGATGATCGACCTCGACCGGCTGCGCCGGGCGCTGGTGCTGGGGGCGCTGGGGGCGGCCGCGACGGCGCTGCTGCTGCCCTCTCTGGCGCTGACGCGCTACACGGATGCCCACGATTGGTACGCCGCGCGCAAGGTGAGCGTGGCGCAGGCGCTGATCTTCGTCGGCTTCGACGAGCGCGCATCGACGAAGTACCGCCTGTCGGACGGCAGGACCGTGACGTGGCTCCGCGAGGGCATGGCGACGTACCCGGCGGCGCTGCGGTCGCGGAGACATATCCTCGCCGTCATCGGGGACAACATCCTGCTCGGCGCCATCGCGGGATTCGTCGTGGTGTTCACGCTGTCGGGCCTGCTGAACCTGGCGCGATACGAGCCGGCAAGGATAGCGAGGGCACCGGCGCGGCGGCCTTCGGCAGCGGAGCGCCGGCCCGGCTTCCTCGAAGACGTTCCGCCGTATGCGGCGCACGAACCGGACCGTGTGCTGGCGAGAGCCACCCCGGCGGCGCCCGCCCCGGAACCCGGACGCGCCGTTTCGATCGTTCCGCCCGATCATTGGTCCCGCTCGAACGTTTCCGTCCCCTCGTCCGAACCGTCCGTCGACGCGGAGTCCGAAGAGGCGTATGAGCCGCCCGCCCGTCCGCGCGGGCGCTGGTTCTGATGGTCGCCTCGATCGGCGCGGTGGCCTCGCCCGCGCAGGGGGTGAGCTACTACGAGAAGGATTCCTACTACGCCAAGGACTCCGACGAGCACAGGGCAGCGAGCGCCTGGGCGGGCAAGGGGGCCGAGGCGCTGGGGCTCGAAGGCCCGGTGGACCCGGAGACCTTCCGCGCGGTGCTGGAGGGCGAGGTCCCGGACGGCTCGGGCAAACGCCTCGGCAAGCGCGGCAAGGAGGGCGAGATTCACCACCGCCCCGGCCGCGACCTGACCTTCAGCGCGCCCAAGAGCGTGTCCCTGGCCGCGCTGATCGGCGGCGACGAGCGCATCGTCGGGGCGCACGACCGCGCGGTGGCGGGCGCGCTCGACTGGTTCGAGCGCAACGCCGCCGAGACCCGGATGCGGGAGCCCGGATCGGGTCCGGGCCAGGCCCGGGCAGGCGGGCGCATGGTCCGGGCCGGCGGCCAGAAGACGGTGATTGCCACCTTCCGGCATGACACCTCCCGGAACCTCGATCCCGCGCTGCACACGCATTCGGTGATCGCCAACATGCTGCTCGGCCCGGACGGCAAGTGGCGGACGATGGCCAACGAGCGGCTCTACGGCTCGAAGATGGCGCTGGGGGCGCTCTACCGCAACGCGCTGGCCGGCGAGCTCGCGCGGCTCGGCTACTCCATAGAGAAGACCCACGCCGACGGGCGGTTCGAGATTGCCGGGGTCCCGCGCGAGACCGTGGAGGCGTTTTCCACGCGGCGCGCGGAGATCGAGGCGGCGATGGAGGGCCGGGGCCTCGGCACGACGGGGGAGAACCCGCATCTCGCCCGGCGCGCGGCGCTGATGACCCGCGCGGCCAAGCGCGAGGTCGACCGCGACGCGCTGCGCGAGACGTGGGAGAAGCAGGCCGCGTCCCTCGGCTTCGACGCCAGGGGGCTGGTGGCCGAGGCGATGGAGCGCCACGGGGCGGAGAAGATGCGTGAAACCCAAGCGGGAAAGGACGGTCCCGCCGCCGCGCCGCGCCAGCCGGACCTGTTCGAGCATGCCGCGAAAGCCGACCCCGCGCGCGCGGCGGTGGATTGGGCGCTGGCCCATCTCTCCGAGCGCGACGCGGTGTTCTCCACCACCGACCTGCTGGCGGCCGCGCTCGCCTTCGATCCCGGTTCGGCATCCATCGGCGAAATCGAGCGCGCCGTGGACGGCCTCAAGCGCGAGGGCCGGCTGCACGATGCGCCGGCGCTGGCGGGCGGCGGCGGGCTCACCACCGACAAGGCGGTGGCCGAGGAGCGCGAGACGGTCGCGCTGATGCGCGGCGGCGCGGGCCGGGGCAAGGTGCCGATGCGGGGCTGGATGGTGGAGCGGCACCTGCGCAAGGGACCGCTCACCGCCGGGCAGAAGCAGGCGGTGAAGCTGATCCTCTCCGAGAAAGACAGAACGGTGGGCGTCCAGGGCTACGCGGGAACGGGGAAGACGAAGATGCTCGCGCGCGCGAGGACGCTCGCCGAGAAGAAGGGCTGGCGCATGGTCGGGCTCGCGCCCTCGGCCTCGGCGGCGAACACGCTCAACCGGGAATCCGGCATCGGCTCGGAGACCCTGCAACGCTTCCTCGCCCGCAACGCGGGCGTCGCCGAAGGCCGGCTGACGAAGAAGGGCGCGCGGGAAATGCGCGCGGCGTTCGCCAGGACCGTGCTGGTGGTCGACGAAGGCTCGCTCGCCTCGACCGTCCAGGCGCGCGACCTGCTGCGGATCGCCGGCGCGCTGCGCGTCCCGAAGCTGGTGCTGGTCGGCGATGCCAAGCAGCTCGACGCGGTGGACGCCGGCAAGCCCTTCGCCCAGCTCCAGGCCGCCGGCATGAAGACGGCGGTGATGGACGAGATCCTGCGCCAGCGCGATCCGGACCTGAAGGCCGCCGTCGAGGCGAGCCTCGCGGGCGAGATCGGCAAGGCGTTCGAGAAGCTCGGCTCCAACGTGGCCGAAGTGATGGCCGACAACATCGCCGGCGCGGTCGCCGCGCGCTGGCTCAAGCTCTCCCACGAGGATCGCGAGCGCACCGGGGTGATGGCCCCGAGCCACGCGCTGCGCGAAGGCATCAACGGGCATATCCGCGAGCGCCTGGTGCGCGAGGGCCGCATCGCCGGTCCCGCCCTGGAGACCGAGCGCCTGGTCTCGAAGGGCTACACCAACGCGGAGAAGTCGCTCGCGGCCAACTACGCGCCGGGCGACGTGGTGGCCTTTCACCGCCCCTACAAGCGCATCGGCGTCGCCAAGGGCGAGGAGCGCCGCGTTGCCGGCGTCGATCGCAGGAACAGGGTCGTGCATCTCGAAGACAGGAATGGCGGGACCGTGGCCTGGAAGCCGTCGGAAATCGGCGGGCGCAAGGGCGGAACCGAGGTCTACCGGCGCGAGAGCATCGAGCTTCGCGCGGGCGACCGCATCCGCTGGACCCGCAACGACAAGGGGCTCGGGCTGGTCAACAGCGGCGCGGCCGAGGTGATGGGCATCCGCAACGGCCGGGTGACGTTCCGGCTTGAGGACGGGCGCAGGCTCACATTGACCCCGGGCGATCCGCAGCTTCGCCATCTGGATCGCGCCTGGTGCTCGACCGTGCACGCCTTCCAGGGGCGCACCGTCGATGCGGTGATCGCGGCGATGGAAGCGAACCACCCGGCGCTGACCACGCAGAAATCCCTCTATGTCGAGATCAGCCGCGCCCGCGACCGGGCGGAGCTGGTGACCGACGATGCGGCCGCGCTGAGGGAACGGCTCGAAGCGGTCACCGGCGAGCGCATCTCGGCGCTCGAAGGCATCGGCGAGGACGTGCGTGCGCGACGCGAGGCTGGCCGCGAAGCCGGAACGGACGCGAAGGAACGCGAGCGCGACCGGGCCGAAGACTCCGCCACGAAGCGGATCGAAACCGCGCGCGAGCGCGACGAAAAGGCC
>JAPPIT010000048.1 GCA_028820505.1 Defluviicoccus sp. | reverse complement strand
GGGCCTTTTTTTTTTCAACCCCCCCCCGCCCCCCCCCCCCTCCCCCCCCCCCCCCGGGGGGGGGGGCCAACAACAGGGGGACAGAGGGACAAAAAGGGCAGGTGCGGGCGGGCCCCGATCCGTGTCCCGATCCGGCGGACGGGCCGGAAACCCGCCAGTACCGACGCCTTGCACCGGGTCCGCCCCATCTTAACCGGACAGCAGCGGACTCGTTCCGGGACGACGGTATGGCTGCGGGGGCAGACGAAGGCATCCTGTCAACGGCAGGCCGGCTCGAATAAGGCGGGGTTCTCGCCGGCCGGCACCGTCAGACGGGTTCCCGGGTCCACGTAGACGGTCCGGTCGAGCCACATGCAGGCGGCCACGTCCTCGGCCGAGAGCCGGTTGGTGCGCCTCGGGCAATCGAAGTGATCGACGGTGAACCCGAAGTTCGAATAGAACGAGATCCCGAAGGTGAAGACCTCGCAGCCATGCAGCGCCGCTTCGAGACCGGCGCCCGACGTCATGGTGGCGACGCGGGGCCGCTGCTCGAACAGCCTGTGCACGTTCACGCCGGGCGCGACGATTTCGAGATCGGGGTAGAGCTCCAGGAGCCGCGCGACCTCGTCGTCGTTGTCCCGGCGGTTGAGCGGGTGCGGCTTGTAGTAGTAGCGGTCGACGCCCTCGACGGGCCGGGTCTCGCGCATCCAGACGACCAGATCGAAATTGGTCTTCGCGACCGTCAGCGTTTCCGTCACCGCCTGGTCGCGATTGACCTGTCCGAGGATCAGCAGGCCGCCGGGCTCGAGCCGAACGGCCGCGTCGGCGCCGGGAACGTATTTGGTGATCCGGGCATGACGGACGCGATCGAGGACCGCGCGCGCCGTTGGAGACCGCTCGGCATAGCCGGCCAACAATGCCTGCAGCGCGCGTTCGCAATCGCTCGGCCGCCGCCCGTCGAAGTAGATGCCGGCACGGTCCTCCATGAAGGCTGTCTTCAGCCGCCCGCCGGGCGGACCGGGCAGCAACCCGCTTTCCATCCGGACCACGACGGGGAACCACTCGTCGAGGTCCTGTCCGTGCGTTCTGTCCCGGATGCCCCAGACGATCACCGTCGGCTCGTCTTCCGCCGTCATTCGGGCGACCGTTTCCAGGAGCTCCCGCACCTCGTCATCGGACCAGCAATGGTGTCTCGACAGGAAGCCGAACCGGACGAAGCGCGCGGTCGGACGAACCGCGGCGGCGGCCAGTACCTCGCTCCGGTTGATCCAGAAGCCGATCACGAGAGGTCCGTCCAGGCTGGCGCGAAGCCTGAGCATCGCAAGACGAACTCGCGCCCCCGCCTTGAAGCGCCGCCACGCACGGTCGAGCGGGTGCCGATCTTTCATGCCGCTTTCGCTCCGCGCCTCACTCCGCCCAGTAGGCGTGGAGCCACCGGACGGGGCGTGCGACGATCGCCGACACCGGGAGTTCGCAGCCGCGGAGGCCGGTCTTCATCCGGGTCTTTCCCAAAAATGGGGCGGCCGAAGCCGCCCCATAGGTGGAATACTCGGTCAGGAAGAAGCGGTAGCTAGAACACCACCTTGAGGGCGGTGTTCAGCGAGATACCGCTGCGCTCCGTCATCCCGTCGTGGCTCTCCGACGAGTTCCAGATCAGGTTGAGGTGGGTCTTCACACCCGGTCCCAACACCCGCGCGTAGCTGCCCATGGCCGTCGTATAGAAGGCGTCGGTGTCGTCCATCTCGCCATGGCTGCCCACGAGGCTGAACTGGTTGGGTCCCGTCACGAAGCGGACGCCGGCGTCGGTCAGCTGGCCGCGGGCGCCCATCGGATCGTCGGTCTGCTTGTGGGCGATCGCCACGGTGAACCCACCGCCGAAGCTGAGCTTGCCGGCCACGAGCCATTCCTGGTTGTCTTCGCCGCCATCGTTACTGCCCTGCTGGGTCGCCATGCCTCCGCCGACCGCAAAGCTGACGTCGCCGAACTTGCCGGAGTAGCTGGCCGCTCCCTCGAAGCCGTCGTGGCCGGTCTTTTCGGCATCGATCCGGCCGTTGTTCTCGGCACTACGTGTCGGCACGTAGGACACGCCGATCTGGAAGCCGCCGAACTTCGGCGAGATGTAGGTCGCCTTGTCGCCGTCTCCGGTGTCGAGGCGCGCGTGCTGGAGCGTACCGAAATTGCCGGCGACGCTGCCGATCCAATCGTCGGAGTCGAAGTTCAGGGTATCGCCGACGCCGGTCGCCCACGAACCGCTCATGCCGGTGAGCATCTTGACCCCCGCGCCGCCGGTGCCGCCGAGGATGATCTTGCCGAACGAGCCGGAGACAGACAGGAAGTACTCGTCGTTCCAGTCACCCGCCACCGCTCGCGAACCCTGTTCCTGACCCTCGAACTCCCAGCGGGCATGGAGCTTCATGCCGTTATCGAGCGTCGCCCGGCCGTTGAAATGGACTTCGGTGTCGGTCTTGACGTCGAGACCCGAAGTATCCACGGCGACATCTTCGCCGCCCATTTCGTGGGTCTCGTCGAGGACGCCACCCATGATCGCGTCGTAGTAGCCGTTCACCGAGATCGACGGCTTCATCATCTTCTTGTCGGCCGCCAGCGCCCCGCCCGCGAGCATCGTCGCGGCGACGAGGGCCGTGCCGGCCATCAAATGCGTTCTCATAGCCCCTCCATGGAGTTGTTGAACTACTGCTACTGCGCAGCAAGACCGGGACACGGGCCCGTGTCCCGGCCCGATCTTGAATAAAACATGGCATGCCGGATCGCAACCTTCGACGCGACTCTCACGCCATAATGATGCAGTGCTGTTGCAATTCTACAACAGGCGCCGGACACGCCCGGAAACCGCCGCATTCCGGGCGGCCGCCGGAATACGGCGGTGCCGCCCGGGTCCGCGGGACCCGGCGAATCGCCGCGGCCGGTCTCCGAGCGTCCTAAAATTCGTTTTATCCGATTTAATATCCGTAATCAAATCGGTAATAGGAATATCGATACCGGCGTCGCCGAAACGGATGAAGCGGTTCCGACCGACAGACCCGCTCTTCGCCTGCCCGCCCCTCCCTTCCTTCTCCGCTCCCGCTTGCGGGAGGGGTTGGGGGAGGGCGGAAAATACCTCAGACGGACACGCCCTGGAAGATGTCGTCCGCGATGCTGTCCGCGATCCGCGCGGCGGAGTCCCGGATCGTGTCCCGCGCCAGATGCGCGTACCGGGCCGTGGTCTCCATCTGGCTGTGCCCCAGCAGCCTGCCGATCACCGGAAGGGTCTCCCCCAGCGCCAGCGCGCGCGACGCGTAGGAGTGGCGCAGGTCGTGGAGCCGCACGTCGTCGAGCGCCGCCCTTCCCCGGACGATTTTCCAGGCATCGTCGATGGAGCGCAGGTGCCGCCCCCTCCCGCGTCCGGGAAAGACCCACGGGTTTCCGTCGCCGCGCGGCAGCCCCGCCAGCAGCCGCACTGCCGCCGGCGAGAGGGAAACCGTGCGCGGGCCGGTCTTGGTGTCGGCGAGCCTCAGGGCCGCCGCCCGGAGGTCGACATCCTCCCAGCGCAGCGTCAGGATCTCGTTCTTGCGGCATCCGGTCAGCATCAGCAGGCGGATCGCGCCGATCGCGGCCGGCGAGGCGCCCCCCCGGACTTCCGCCTCGTCCAGCGCCCGGCCCAGCCGCTCGAACTCCCGGTCGGTCAGGAACCGCTCCCGCCGCCGCGCGGGGTACATGACCGCCGACCGGCACGGGTTGGTTCCCTCCGGCACCGCGCCCCATGCCTCGGCCAGCGCGTACATGTGGGACAGCGTCTTGACCGCGGCGTTGGCCGTCGACGGGGTCCGGTAGAGGCGCCCGTGAAACTCCGCCACCCGCGCCGGGCCGACCCCGGCCATCGGAAGGTTGCCCAGCGCGGGGACGATGTGCCGCCGGACCAGGGATCGGACCGACTTCGCCGTCCCGGGCTTGCAGCGCAGCGCCACATGCTCTTCCAGATAGCGGGCCGCGAACTCCGCCACCGTGGGCCCGTTCGCGGGCCCGGCCGCGCCTTGTTTCGCCGCCGGTTCCTCGCCCGCCTTCACCCGCGCGATGACCAGGGCCGCGCGGCGGCGCGCCTCCCCGGCGCCGATCACCCCGTGGCGGCCGATCGTGAGCCGCCTCGGCCCGTCCGGGCCGCGGGCGCGGACCACATAGACCCGGCTTCCCGAGGGGTAGGCCCTCACCCCGAAGCCGGGCAGGTCCCGGTCCCAGAACACCGTGTCCCGGGCCACGCTGAGCGCGTCCACCATGCGGTTCGAAACGGCCCGTCGCCGCGGTCCGGCCATGCTGCGCCCCGTTCCCGCGCGCGGGCTCAGCCCGCCCCGGCGCGGGGAGCGCCGCGGGCGGAGGCGATGTGGACCGCGATGCTGTCGCCGACCCGCGCCGCCGCCTCCCTTTCCTTGTCCCGCATCGGGTGGGCGTAGCGCGCCGTCGTCCCCACCCCCGCGTGGCCCAGGAGCCGCCCGATCGCGGACAGGCCCTCGCCGAGCGCCAGCGCGCGCGACGCGTAGGAGTGGCGAAGGTCGTGAATGCGCACGCCCTCGAGACCGGCCCGCGCCGCGATGCGCGTCCAGTGGTAGGCGAGGTCCGTCAGGTGGGTGCCCGGCCTGCGGCCGCGGATGACCCAGGGATTGCCCCGCGCGCGCGGGATTCCGTCGAGCACGCGCAGGACCGGCGCGGTAAGCGGCACCATGCGCGGCCCGGATTTCGCTCCGCGAAGGCGCAGCTCGCCCGCCGTCCGGTCGACGTCGTCCCAGCGCAGCGTCACGATCTCGCTCTTGCGGCACCCGGTCAGCAGCAGCATCCGGATCGCCGCGACCGCCGGGCCCCATGTCGGGCCGCGCGCCTCCGCCTCGCCGAGCGCCGCGCCGAGCCGGCGATACTCCTCCGGCGCGAGGAACCGCCCGCGCGGACGCTCCGGGTAATAGCGCAGCGAGCGGCACGGATCGCTTCCCGGCGGGACCAGCCCCCACGCCTCGGCCTGCCGGAACATCCCGGAGAGGACCCGGGCCGTCCGGTTGGCGATGTAGGGCGACTCCCGCAAACGCCGGTGGAGGTCCGCCGCGTCCTTGAGCCCGACCGCGCCGAGCGGCTTGGCGCCGAGCGCGGGGAGGATGTGCCGGCGGAGCACGAGGCGGTAGAGCCTAGCGGAGCCCGGCTTGCAGCGCGCCGCCACATGGGTGCCGAGATAGCGCTCCGCCAGCGCCGCGACCGTGAGCTCGCGCGGCGGCGACGGGTCCTCCCCCTGCTTCAGCCGGTCGATCGCCGAGCGCGCCCGTCGTCTCGCCTCGTCGACGGAGATCTCGCCGTGCCGGCCGAGCGACACTCGTTTCGGCCCGTCCGGCCCGCGGGTCTGAACGACGTAGACCTTGCGGCCGGTGGCATGGACGCGGACGCCGAATCCGGCGAGGTCGCGGTCCCAGAAGACGGCGTCGCCCTTCTCCACGCGCAGCAACTCGACCGCGCGCTTGCCGATCCGGAACTTGCTTCGTCTGGGCATTCGGACGAAAGCGTTCGTTCACGCAGTGATGAGAGTGGTGGATTCAGCGATTGAGCGTTC
>JAPPIT010000081.1 GCA_028820505.1 Defluviicoccus sp. | reverse complement strand
TGCGACATCAGCTCGACCGGCAGGGTGCGCGCCTCCCGGGCCGACAGGAAGGCCGAGATCGTGACGTCGTTGAAGGAGAAGGTGAAGGCGATGATGGCGCCGGCGACGATGCCGGGCACGATCAGCGGGAAGACGATCAGCCAGAAGGCGCTCCAGCGCGTCGCGCCGAGGCTCTGCGCGGCCTCTTCGAGGGAAATCTCGCTGCCGGCCATGCTCGACCAGACCGAGCGCAGGGTGAACGGCGTCGTGACCATGGTGTGGCCGACGATCAGGTTCAGCAACCCGGCGTCCTGGGTCTCGATCAGGACCGAGACGTTGAGCAGGGCGAAGCCGACCACCACGCCGGGAATGATCAGCGGGCTGAGCACGGCATATTCGAACAGGCCGCGGCCGTAGAACCGGTGCCGCGCCAGCACCCGGGCGGCGGCGATGCCGAGCGCCACGGCGATCGCCGTCGACACGACCGCGATGACGACGCTGTTCCAGAAGGTCGACCAGACCCATTCGGATTCGAAGGCCGACAGGTACCAGCGCACCGACCAGCCGGGCGGCGGAAAGGTCAGGTAGGTCGAGCTGGTGAAGGACGAGGCCAGAGTCACGACGATCGGCGCGACCAGGAAGACCAGCCAGAAGACCGCCATCGCCGTGACCGCGCCGCGGCCGGAGCGCAGGAACAGATCAGCCATAGCTGCGCATCCCCCGGCTCGAGACGAAGCGGTGAATCGTGACGAACAGGATGCCGAGGATCAGCAGGACGATGCCGATCGACGCCGCCAGCCGCCAGTCGAACAGGGTGAAGGCGTAGTCGTAGAGCAGCGTCGTCAGGATCGGGGTCCGCCCGCCGCCGAGCAGGAAAGGCGTGGCGAAGGCGGTCATGGCCAGGCTGAAGACCAGCAGCGTGCCGGTCAGCAGCCCGGGCAGGGTGAGCGGTATGACGATGCGCCAGAACACGCTCGCCGGCGATGCGCCCAGACTCTCCGCGGCGTGTCGGAGATTGGGATCGATGCGCTGCAGCACCGCGAGCAGCGACAGGATCATGTAGGGCATCAGCAGGTGGGTCTCGCCGACGATGATGCCGATCTCGTTCTGGACCAGGGCGATCGGCCGGTCGATGAGGCCGAGCGCGATCAGCCCCTTGTTGGCGAGCCCCGAATCGCCGAGCAGGACCGTCCAGCCGAAGGCGCGGACCACGGCGGAGATCAGGAAGGGAAAGATCACCACCGCGAGCAGCAGGCCGCGCCAGCGCGGCCCGCAGCGGGCGACGAAGAGCGCCACCGGATAGCCTGCGACCAGGCAGATCAGGGTGACGATCACGCTGATCCGGATCGTGCGGTTGAGCGCCTGCTGGCCGACCTTGCTGTCGAACAGGCCGAGGACGTTGGTGAAGTCCGGCCATTCGCCGGTCTCGGCGGTCGGCTCCAGCCCCTTGACCAGCAGCATGACGCAGGGCGCGACGATAAAGACGGCGAACGCCAGGAGAACCGGCGTCGCCAGGCTGGCGGGGAAGCGGCCGCCGCTCACGGCCGGGCCCCGGACCCGCCCGGCGGCGCGTCGGGCCGCAGCAGCTTGACGGCGCCGGGCGGAAGATGCAGCCGGACGCGCTCGCCGACCGAAAATTGCTCCTGCGCCGTCGCGATCAGCGGCGCGGGCAAATCCGGACAATCGACCTGGTAGACGATGGCCGAGCCGATATAGGTGAATTCGCGCACCGTGCCGTCCAGCGCGTTCGGACCGTCGGCTTCGTCGGCTATTCCGCCGCCGCGCCGGATCGCGATCTCCCCGGACCGGATGCCGAGCACCACCGCCCGGTCCGGCGGCCGGTCCACCGCGACATGCAGCACCGCATCGCCGGCGTCGACCGAGACGGCGACCGTCTTGTTGTCCGCGGCGGTATCGCCGACGGTGCCCGGAAACAGATTCTCGACGCCCAGGAAATCCGCGACATAGGCCGATTCGGGCCGTTCCCAGATCGCTTTCGGCGCCGCCGCGCCGGCGACCGTGCCGAGGTTCATCACGACGATCTGGTCGCTCAGCGTGAGCGCCTCCTCCTGGTCGTGGGTCACGAAGATCGACGTGACGCCGGTCTCGCGCTGGATGCGCTTCAGCTCGAACCGCATCTCGGCGCGCAGCTTGGCGTCGAGGTTGGACAGCGGCTCGTCGAGCAGCAGCACGTCCGGCCGGATCACCAGCGCGCGGGCCAGCGCGACCCGCTGCTGCTGCCCGCCGGAGAGCTGGCGCGGATAGCGCTGGGCGAGGTCGGGCAGGCCGACCAGGTCGATCGCCTCGGCGACGCGCGCCGCGGTTTCGCCGCGCGGCACCCTGCGCCGCCGCAGGCCGAAGGCGACGTTGTCGAACACCGTCATGAACGGGAACAGGGCGTAGTTCTGGAAGACGACGCCGAGATTGCGCCGCCACGGCGGCAGCGCATCGACCGATCGGCCGCCGATCCGCACCTCGCCCTCGTCGAGCGCCGCGAAGCCCGCGATCAGGCGCAGTGTCGTCGTCTTGCCGCAGCCGCTGGGGCCGAGCAGGCTGGTGAAGCTGCCGGCAGGGGCGGTGAAGCTGACCCCCTTCACCGCCCAGAGATCGTCATACCGTTTCGATACGCCGGAAACCTCGACGTCGGACATCGCCCGGCGCGGATCGGAACCCCTTTACGCGGTCCCTATTTCGCGACGATCTCTTCCTGGAACCGCTTCAGCCAGCCGCCGAGCTTCGCCGCGATCTTGGTCGCATCGTAATGGTGCATCCGGGAGATCTGGTCCGGCGTCACCATGTTGTAGACGGTGCCCGACGGGATCGGCACCGTCTTGTTGACCGGCGAATCGCCGGCTTCCCTGGCGATCCGCGCCTGGTGCTCCGCCGACAAATAGAAGTTCAGGAACTGCTCGGCCACCGCCTTGTTCCCGCTCGCCTTGGTCACGCAGGCCAGGTTGACGACGCCCACGCCGCCGTCCTTCGGCCAGGCGAAGCTCAGCGGCACCTTGGGATCCTTCCTGACGAAGATGTTGAGCATTGGCGCGATCGAGGCGTCGCCCTGGTTGATCGCCTTCAGGATCTCGAAGATGCGGAACAGCTGCACCCTGTCCTTGATCGTCGCCAGCTGGGCCATGCCCTTACCGATATCGTCGATGCCGCCGCCGTGCAGCTCGGCGATGCGGGTCATCACCAGCGGCGAATAGGACTGGCTGAGCACGGGATAGCCGGGGCGCCCCTTCAGGTCCTTGCGGAACAGGTCGTTCCACGAGGTCGGCGGCGAGTCGAAATGGTCCTTGTTGTAGGCGAGGCCGGCGCCGAGCACCGTGATCGCCGGGCACATGCCGCCGCCCAGCGGGTCCTTGGCGAAATCGTAGAGCTGCGAAACGTTGGGTACGTTGGCCGGGTCGATCGCCGTCAGGATTCCCTCGTCCCGCAGGATCGCCATCTGGTGCACGGTCAAGAAGACGACGTCGGTGCCCTTGCCCTTCGTGGCCTTCATCTTGGACAGGCGCACCGCCGACCGGCCGCCGTCGACCACCACCTTGTGGCCGGTCGCCTTTTCGAACGGTTCGGCCGCGTGTTTCTTCCACTTGGCGCCGTAGCCGCCGCCCCAGACGGAGACGGTGATGGTGGCCGCTTGCGCCGCGCCGGCGCAGATAACCAGGCCAGCCGCGGCGAGCGCGAGGCATCGCGTCCCGCTCCACACCCGCCGGCCGCCCGTTTCGTCGTTCTTGCTCATGACTCCCCCCTCAACTCTTGCATCGACCCGAAGCCGAGGCCTCGCGTCCGTCATTTGATCGCAAGCCGGCCAAAATTGCCAGCCAAGTCTGACCCCGCTTGCGTCCGGCGGCGGTCCCGTCGAAAGGGGCACGCGCTACCCCGCCCCCGCCCGCCACACCACGGGGAACAGATCGTCGTCGGCGGGGAAGGCGCCCGCCTCCAGCGCCGCTTCCTCGGCGCCGGGGACGTTGAATTGCGTGCGCGGCCCGTACCAGACGATGTCGCCGCCGAAGAAGCGGCACGACAGCGCCACCCTGCGCTGCGCGTCGGCCGGGTTGCCGCCCGCGCCGTGCACCGCCATCGGGTGGTGGACGATGCAGTCGCCCGCCGCCATGTCCCAGGAGAGGAACCGGTAGGCCGGGTTGTCGAACTCCCTGTGGAACGGCGGGCAGTCCGGAAACGCGTCCGCCTCGGCGAGCGCGAAGCCCTCGCGCGGCACGGCGGGGACCGGCCGGTACATCCGGTCCCACCGGTGCGAGCCCGCGACATAGACCAGCCCGCTGGTCTCGCGCGTCACCGGGGTCAGCGCGAGCCACACCGAGGCCACGTGGTTGCCGGCGAGCGGCCAGAACGGCAGGTCGTGATGCCACGCCGTCGGCATCCGCGTGCCGGGATCCTTGATGAAGAGCTGGTCGTAGAAGAACCGCACCTCGTCGAGCCGCATCAGCCGCGCCGCGATCTCCCGCGCGGGCGAGTGCCTGACGAAATCCATGAACGCCGCGCTGCTCCGCGCCATGTGCGAGTTGGCGATGACCTTGCCCGGCTCGTCGGCGCCCGACTCAAGCACCCTGCCGGCGGGGTTTTCCCGGTTGGCCTCGACCAGGGCCAGCATGCGGCCGATCCATTCCCGGTCGAACTGCCCCCGGATGCAGACCGCCCCGTCCTCGTCATAGGCGCGGATCTCGTCGTCCGTTATCGGCCTCAGCAATTCCCGGTTCATCGCCCTCCCCCGCGGCGGCGGGGCGAGCATACCATCCGCGGGCCATCCGCGGGCTGGTCAAGCGGGCGAAACCGCCCTATGTCTCTTGCCGTGCGCGGTCCCCGGGGACGGCGGGCGGGAGGAACCGGTCGAGGTCGGCGACATGCAACTCACGCAATACAGCGATTATGCGCTCAGGGCCCTGATCTATCTCGGTCTGAACGGCGACCGGCGCTGCACCGTGGGCGAGATCGCGGGCGCCTACGGCGTCTCGGAGAACCACCTGACGAAGGTGGTCCACCGGCTCGGCCGGGCGGGCTTCGTGGCGACGACACGGGGCCGGAACGGCGGTCTGGAACTGGCGATGGCGCCGGCCGAGATCGGAATCGGCGCCGTGTTCCGCGCGACCGAGGGCAATTTCGACCTGGTCGAATGCTTCGCGGACGGGACGCGGAACGGCTGTCCGATATCGGGGCCGTGCGCGCTGACGCATGTCCTCGAGACGGCGCTCGATGCCTTTCTCGACGTGCTCGACCGGCACACGCTGGAGGATTTGCTGCGGCCCCGCGACGCGCTGAAGCTGATATTCGCCGCGCGCGCGGCGGCCCGCGAGGAAACCCTTCCGGGATAGGGCGCCCTCCGATACGCCGCAGACCCCGTTCCGGAGTAGCCGCGAAGCGGCGTATCGAAGGGCCGGCAACCCCCTAGGCCGGGATCGGGCCGGGCTTGGCCACCTGGGTCATCAGGTCGTTGTCCCACGTGCCGTCGACGACGAAATGGGCCAGCGCGCCGAGCTGCACCGCCTCGATCAAATTGTGCGAGAGGTAGGCGTAGACCCCCGGCTGGAGGAAGGTGTAGGAAGGTGTGCCTATCCTTTATCGCTCACGAGGCACTTGAAAGGTCGTGGAGGGTCGCT
>JAPPIT010000105.1 GCA_028820505.1 Defluviicoccus sp. | reverse complement strand
CAGGACGGTCGGCCGTTGAAGGTCGTGCTTGACGGCAACCGCCCCATTACGGAAGCGCATAAGATGCAGCCCGTATTCGCTCCCGGCAACCGCGCCGCCGACGATCAGATCGAGAACGTCGCCCGGGATCTCGTCGGCATGCACCACCCTGAGCGCCAGAAGACCGGCGCGAACCTCGGGCGCCGCCGACAGCCGCAGCGGCTCGATCTCCCCCAGATCGTGCAGCACATAGGCGAAATCCCGAAGGAACGGCGCCAGTTCGTCGGGCGCATCGATCGTCTCGGCCACCGAGCGCGGCACCGTCCACCGGCCTTTCCCGTGATAGAAGACCAGCGGGATAATCGGCGGCAGCCCGTCCCGGGCGCCACCGTCAGCGATCTCGCGCTGCCAGATGTTGACCATGTATTTGAGGATCTGGAGCGGGGTGCCCGTATCGATGTGGCTCTTGTGTTCCAGGAGCACGTATATGCGGGCCTCGTGGCCGGTCCTGAGCCTGATCCGGAACAGCGCATCGCACTGCGTTCGCGCACCCTCGGCGTCGACGAAGCTGCCTTCGATCGCCTCGGGCAGGACCTCCGGATCGAGAAGGCCGGCGACCGGCTCGGGCAGGTACTCCATCAGCAGCGCGCCGGCGCGGGCTGGGCTGGAGACCAGCGCGCGGAACAAAGCGTCGTGCGGCGCGGGAAGGCTCACCGGGCGATCTCCGCCGGGCACCCGAGGTCGATGAAATCCAGCATATCCCAGCCTACGTCGAACCGGTGCATCCGGTCGAGCGCGGCCGCGACGTCGCAGCCGGATGTCCGTCCTCTGTCCGCAACGCCTGACCCGACCCGCTCGAAGGCCGCCCGGGCGCGACGGCCACGCCTCCTGCGCTCGTATGCCGCTGGCGGTTCGGTCCCGGTGGCGGACATTCTCGCCGGGGAGCTCGAAGCCGAGGCGGACGTCGAATCCTTCGCCTTCGAGATCGAGGGCGGGGGGCGGATTTCGTCGGCGCTGCCCACGCTGCGCGGCCGCGACTGGCGCGCCGGGCTGACCTGGAGCGCGCCGGTACGGGGCGCACCGTCCCTGTCGGTGGCCTACCGGCACCAGACGGGCGACGGACCGGAGGGCGGACAGCTCGAGGCGCGAGGCTCGGTTTCCGTCGATGGTATTCTCGATCCCCGTCTCAGCCTGGTGTCGAACGTCGAGGGCGCCTTCGGCCTCGGCGACCACGAGTACAAGTCCTGGGGCCTTTCCGGCGGTATCCGCTTCGTCCCGGGCGAAGACCGGCGCGGTCTCGGTGTGGAGCTCGACACGCGTCTGGTGTCTCCGGACGGCGGAGGATCGGCCGATGTCGGGCTGCGGGGCGAGGCGGGATACGGTCTGCGGGGCGGGCCTCTCTTCCCGACGGTTCGCCCCTTCGCCGGCGTCACGCGGCATTCGGGCGACGGCTCGCTGCGGCGGAGCCTCGGGATCGACCTGCGCGACAGGCCGCACTCCCGGGTAAGACTGGAAGCCTGGGACCGGCCGCGCGATCGCCTGCGCGCCATCCGCGCATCCCTTCGCCACCGCTTCTGATCTGATCGTCATGACGCGCGAACTGTCGATGGAGAACATCCGAATCGCCCCTCGATGTGGAGATCCGATGCGGACATGCGATGCGGTGTTGGTCTGTCTTCGATACCATTCGGCACAATGGACCGACAGGCGGGGTCGGCTTATGCTCCGGGTCGGTTGTCCTTGGCGACAAGGGACACCGTCGATGTGTGAGCGGCCCCGATGAGATCCAGCCTGAGAGTACGCACGATGAGCGGCATGAGGGCGGGAATTGCCTGCGGCGTAGCCGTGACAGTGCTCTGCGCGGTCGCGGCGGCAGCCGACGATCCGGCGAGACACGTCGTCTCCCTTATCTCCCAGGGAAAATATGCCGAAGCACGAAGCGCGCTCGACCCGTTGTTGACAGGGGATCCGAGCGCGCCTCGTCTGCGATTGGCGGACGGGATTCTGCGCGCCAAAGAGGGAAAGACATCGGAGGCGATCGTAGTCTTCGAACAGCTTCGGAGCGATCGGCCGGACATGTTCGAACCCCTGAATAACCTCGCCGTCCTCTATGCGCGACAGGGCCGGCTCGAAGCCGCCCGGAGCGTCCTCACGGACGCGTTGGAGCGACACCCAAACGCTACGGCATACGCAAATCTCGGCGATGTTTACAGGTCTCTCGCGGAACGAGCCTATGCGCGGGCCCGAGACCTTGGAGTCGGTGCAATGCCGGGACCCGGCACCGTCCGAATCTCACCTGGCTCAGCGTCCCTGGCTGAACCGGTTGGCGAAGTCCCTCTGCGCCCGGCCGCCACGCCGCCTTCGCCGTCGACGAAGACAAACGAGGGGCCGCTGGCACTGGTCGCCCGGGACTCCGACGACGCGGCGCTGGTTCCATCGGCCAAGCCCGCGGCTCCCTCGGCGTCGAGCCAGAGATGCTTGCACGCGGCGCGGTTCAAGAACCGCGCCGCGGCCACCCGATCGGCGGAATGGTTGAAGCTTCATGGCGCGGAACTGCTGGAGATCCGCCACGAGAAACGCCGCGTGGTGAAGAACTATCGGGTATATCTGCCCGCCGGGCCGAACGCTCGCACTGCCGCGACATTGAAGGAGCTTCGCGGTCGCGGCCTTCGGGACGTCGCGATCATCGCCAAGGGGCCGATGGCCGGGCGGATTTCCCTCGGCCTCTACAAGAGCGCGGACAATGCCAAGGACCGTGTCGCCCAACTCAAGAAGCTGGGATACGCTGCCAAGTCCGCAGCAAATGCGAGAACGCTGATCGAACACGCCGTCCGGGCGCGAACCGGCGGCGACCGATCCGCCTTCGACACCGCGTGGAACGCCAGATTTCCCGGAAACCCCGTCCGCTACATCGACTGCCCGTAGAAAATCGGATGTAGCGGAATTCAGAGTCTTGACTGCCCGCCGTTCATGTGGTCTCCGACACTGTGTCTTCAATCGGCTGCGGATGTACTTCCGTTCCGAGTGCGAGCAGCCTCGATTCACGAGGCTCAATGTCCAAATGGATGATGCCGCGCCCTCGAATTTTCGCGTGGACATAGATGTCAATGACGAGGCTTCAACCGACGACACCCCGCCAGCGGCGAGCGGCGCCGGCACCCTCCGCGGCTCCAAGACGCTGAGCGGCAAGGGCGACGCCGCGACGCGTGTTCGCAGTCCTCGACGTCGGTCTCTCCATCCTGGTCGAGGGCAACGGCACCTGTCCGGCCGACCGGATCCCGAGAATGACCGAAGCCCATCGGCACCCGATTGTCAGTAGCACTGCTCGGCGCGGTCGGCGGAATCCGGGTCACGGCGCGTCTCGCATGGGATCACGGTGGACCGCGCGCATTGGTCAGACGGCCGGTTCTCCGAGGCGTATCCACCGCGTTGTGATCCTGATCGACAAGGAAATATGCGAAACGCGCTTCCGGTCCGGGCATTCGGAAGGCAAGAGCAGTGCTGACGGCGCGCGCGCCGCAGCGCGGTCACTTGAACCGGGCGAGTTCCTGCCAGTTGCCATCCTTGACCACGGAAAACACGATCTCGTCCGCGCCCTGGTGATCGTCAGCCGAATAGGAGATCCGGTTGTCGAGGATCGGATCGTAGTAGTTCAGGCTCTCCATCGCCTTGACGAAACTGCCCACCGTGAGGTCGCGTCCCGCCCTTTGCAGCGCCATCGTGAAACCGACCGCGCCGGCATAGCCCAGCAGAGCGCCCGTGCCGGGAGGCTTTCCGGTCGCCTTCATGTAGGCCGCGATGAAGGCCGCGGACTCCTTTGTGGTGGCCCTGGCGGCGAGGTCCGACCAGCCGGCGGCGGCGAACAGACCCTCGGTGACGCCTCCCGGCACCTTGGCGATCAGGGTGTGGAACGCGGCCGACGAGCCGACGAACTTCAGCTTGGCCATACCCAGCTTCTTCGCGGTTCCCACAACCGTGATGGTCTGGCGAACGGTGAGCGCCACACCCACCATTTCGCACCCCGCGGCCCTCAGCTTCTGCAGCGAACCGACGAAATCGGCCTCGTCGGGCTTGTGCGCGGTCTCCGCAACGAAGCTCAAGGCGGGGCTCGCGCCGGCTTCGTCCGCCAGCGCGGCCTTGATCTCCTTGCCGAAATCGGTCGGGATGTACATGGCGCAAAGCTTGGCTACGCCGTTGTTCTTCGCCATGTAACGGGCCGCCTGCCGCAGTTCGTCGTAATAGAAGCTGGCGCCGGCGAAGCGCAGCCGGGATCTCCTTGCCGAAATCGGTCGGGATGTACATGGCGCAAAGCTTGGCTACGCCGTTGTTCTTCGCCATGTAACGGGCCGCCTGCCGCAGTTCGTCGTAATAGAAGCTGGCGCCGGCGAAGCGCAGCCGGATCGGTTCGCTCAGGATCTGCCGCGCCGACGACAGCGGGAACACGTTGGGAATGTTTTTCGGGGTCATGAGCTTGTAACCGGCGATGTTCATCGGCGTGCCGAGCGAGAGCAGCATCGCGAAGACCTTGTCGCGATTGACGAGCTTGTTGTAGCCCTGCAGCGCCTTCGGCATCTGGTAGCTGCTGTCCTCGACGACGAAGCGGATTTTTCTTCCGTGAACCCCACCGGCTGCGTTGACCGCCGTGAAATGCATCTGCGCGGCTCTGACGGCGGGGGCGCCGAAGGCGGCAAAGGGTCCCGACAGGTCGCTGACCGAACCGATGACGACTTCCTTGTCGCCGACGCCCTGACCCGCCAAAGCGGGGACCGCAAGGAACGTCGCCAGGGCGGCCAGCCTCGCAAATTTCATTTTCGATCTCCGTTCTCTTCAATCTGTTGCGTTGATCGGTGCCTTGTGCTCCCGCACAACGGCTTCATGGTCGGCGTCTTCCCGTGATCCTCCGCCGTAAGGAGAGTGTCGGGCAAGCGAAAATGCCCGACATATTTGAGAGGGGTCGGTCGGGCGTTCGTTCGATGATCGGTAAACCGCCTTGGGCTGTTCCAAGCCCATTATGGCGGCGACGGACCGTCCGATGCTTTCGGCGGTCCGTTCCATGTCGCGGTCGCCGAGATGGGCGTATCGGAGCGTCATCCGGACGTTGGAATGCCCGAGCATCCGTGAGACAACGGGCACCGGCACGCCGTTCATGACCGCGTGGCTGGCATATGTATGCCGAAGATCGTGAAGGCGCACATCCTCTATGCCCGCCTCCTCGCGAACCCGGCACCACAGCGGAAGTTCGTGGCTCCTCGGCCGAGACCGATCGAGCGGAGACGGAAACACGAAGGGGCTTTCCGTCCGCGGCTGTCCATCGATGATACGCCGGGCCTGGGAGTTGAGCGGCACCCTTCGCGGCCCCGTCTTGCTGTCGGCAAGGACCAGGCCGTCCTCCCGGATCTCGGACCAGCGCAGCCGCAGGATTTCGCTCTTGCGGCATCCGGTCAGCAGCAACAGCCGGACGATGTCGGCCTGCTGGCGGTTTCCCGCGTGGGTCTGCGCGTCCAGCGCCCGGTGCAGGCGGGCGATTTCCTCGCGGGAGAGGAAACGCGTGAGCCTGGTGCGGCGGTTGAGCCGGATGTCCTGCGTCGGGTTCTTCTCGAGGTGTCCCCGGGCGATCGCGAAGTTCATGATCTGACGGAGGAGCTCGAGCCCCTTGTTCGCGCCGCCGGGCGCGGTGCGGCTCCAGGCATCGAACCATTTCCCCACTTCGGTCGGAGCGATGCGGTCGAGCGGCCTGCTCCCGAACGCGGGCAGCAGGCGAACCGCAAGCACCCACCGGATGCCCTTCTTCGAGGAAGGCTTGTACCGGTCGAAATGCGCCTCCTTCCACTCGCCCTCGACGAAATCCCGGAAGAGCGGAACCGCCCGCACCGGGCGGGCGAGACCTGCCGGCTCCGGTCTTGCCCGGCGTTCATGGCACCTCCGCCGAGCTTCCGCCACGGCCATCGTCGAGACCGGCCCGAGGGAAACGCGCTTCGAGCGCCCGCCGACCTCCTCCAGCAGGACCCAGGTCTTCCCGCCGGTCGGCCGCACCCGGACCCCGAGACCGGATATGTTCCTGTCCCAGACCGTATATTCGCGCTCTCTCGGGCGGAGGCGCGCGATGGCAGCGTCGGTGATCTTCCTGCGTTCCCTTGCCGGCATTCCTCAGCTCCCGTCCAGCACCCGGCCGACGATCTCGGCGGCGTCGGCGATCGTCGCGTCGGCGGGGTGGGTATATTTGAGGGTGGTCCGGGGATCGGCGTGGCCGAGCAGCCTGCCGATGGCGAGTACCGTCGCGCCCAGTCTCAGCGCGACGCTCGCATGGGTATGCCGGAGGTCGTGGATGCGGACATCCTCGATGCCCGCCTCGGCGCGGACATCCTGCCAGAAGCGGTCCAGCCAGTCCGCGTCACGCGGCCCGCCCGCCCGCGGCGCCGGAAAAACCCATCCGCTGGATCGCGGCAGCGCGTCGAGGATCGTCCGCGCCGGCCGCGACAGCCAGACCGTTCGGGGTCCAGTCTTGCTGTCGCGGAGGAACAGGCGGCCCTCTCGGTAGTCGGGCCAGCGGAGCGTGAGGATTTCGTTCTTGCGGCACCCGGTCAGCAGGAGCAGCCGGACGGAGGCGACCTGGGAGGGTTGCCTTTGCTCCCTTTCGGCCAATACCGCCGACAGCCTGCGGATCTCGTCGTCGGAGAGGAACCGCTCGTGCCCCTTCCGGCGGTAGCGCCTGATGCCCCGGCACGGGTTGGAGCCCTCGGGCCGGAGACCCATCCATTCCGCCTCCCGCATGATGACGGAGAGGATCGGCATGGACCGGTCCGCCGCGACCGGGGTGGCCGCCAGCGACGCGAACCAGTTGCGCACGTCCCGGCCGTCGATGTCGGCGATGCTCCGGCCCGCGAAGCGGGGCAGGATCTGGTTACGGAGATAGCCCCGGTTGACGTGGAGCGTGCGCGGCTTCCAGATCCTTTCATGCTCCCGGAACACGGTCTCGGCGACGGTCTCGAAGAGCGCCTCCTCGGGGCGGGCCGGCGCGGTCTCGCCCCGCCGGATCGCGGCCAGCATGGTGCTGGCCAAGGAACGCGCCTCGCCCACGTCCATCGCGTCGGCGGCGCCGACAATCTTCCAGATGCGTACGCCCTTATGCTGGCAATGGACGAAGAAGCGCTTCACTCCCGAGGGCGTCACCCGGACGCCGAAGCCCCTGAGCTTCGCGTCACGGAGTTCGTAGGCATTCTTGCGCGGCGCGAGCGCCCCGATTCGGGCTTCGGTGAGGATGGGTCTGGGCATTTTGGTCTCCCGGCCACGGTTGCAGTCGGGGAAGTAACCGTTCACGATTCCGCCCGAATGCAACTCGGTTTGGGAGAAAAAACGACCCTGTTTTCAGTTAGTTAGCACCGCTAGGTGCGCAGGTCGGTGTGCCATGAGTCCCCGGCATCGGGGACGCCCACCGGCTCGCCGTCCCTGAGGTCGTTCGACAGCACCATGACGTGCTCGTTGTCCGGCAGGTTGTAGCGCCGGTTGTCGTGCACCTCGAGGGGGCCGAAGCGGGAAGCGAAGGCGACCTGATCGGCGGGGTCCAGAAACTGCTCGCGGAAGACCAGGACGCGGTAGCGGTGGAAGGCGTCCAGCACCGCCCCGAACGATTCCCCGTCGAGGTCGCGGGCAACGTCGATCCCTGCGATTTCCGCTCCGAGAACGTCGGAAAGCGGCGCAACCCTCATCCCCATCTCCGACGGTCGGCTGGACACTCCATCGCCGCCAAATATAATCCACCGGCTTCGCGATTGCAGTTTCGAAGGGGGCCGGGTCGATGGCGGATCGGTCGACGGAGGCGGGCGGCATCGAAGCCGGCATCGGCCACAACCGGCCGAAGGAAGTCGTCTGGGAGCGCTGGCAGAGGAAGCGCACCTTCGTCCGCGCGCTCGAAGGCACCTACGGCGAGCTCCAGGAAGAGCTCTACAACCAGCCCCGGGTCTACAGCGCCGCCGACCAGGAATGGCGCGGCGGGCCGCAGCTCTTCGACAAGTCCATCGTCAACCCGATGAAGACCGACATCGCCCAGTCGATCGAGACCCATATCTCGGTGATCGCGCCCAAGGGCACCGGCCAGCGCCACGGCCACATGAACTCGGCGATCTTCTACTGTCTGCGCGGCAGGGGTTACGACATCCACGACGGCAGGCGCTTCGACTACGAGGCGGGCGACATCATGGTGGTCGAGAACGGCTGCGTTCACCAGCACTTCAACGCGTCGGAGGACGAGGACCTGGTGCTGCTGGTGATGAAGGCGAAGCCGCTCTTCCTCTTCATGCACATGCTGTTCCAGAAGATCGCCAAGTATCCCCCCAAGGAACCGGTGCCGGGCTGGGAGGACTGGACGCCTCCCAAGGACATCTGAGAGGAGCGCCACGGTGGCGGACGAAAGGGATATCGCGAGGCTCGGTGACAACAGCGCCGACATTTATGCTGAGTGGCTGCAGGAATCGGCCGATTTCCGGGCCGACTACCGGCAGCGGCTGACCGTGATCAAGGCGAAGGACATGCCGTTCGAGAACTCGCCGGACGGGCTCCTGAAGCACATGGTCCACGAGAAGCTCAACACCACGGAGTGCTGCCTCGACATCTACATGCAGTTTCTCGAGCCCGGCGGGAAGTCGGGCAGGTCGCGCAAGCTCGCCGAGCAGATCGTCTATGTCGCCGAAGGGTCGGGCTACGACCTCCACTGGGACGTCCAGTTCGAGGTCGATGTGGACTTTACGTGGAGCTGGGCGGAAGAGCCGAAAAAATACGAGTGGACCAAAGGCGACTTCGTCTTCATCCCGGCCTACTGCATCAAGCAACACGTCAACGCCGACCCCGACAACGAGGCGCGGCTGATCGTGATGACCAACCGGATCTTCAAGGCGATGGGCCTCGACTGGGTCGAGCAGGTCGAGAACGCCGAGACGTACCCGGGCGACCTGCCCACCGAGCTCGCCGGCCCCGGCTGGTTTCCCGATACGCGCTGAGGCCTGTCCGTTTCAGGTAGAACAGCTCCCGGCGTTGTTCCCCCCTCGTCATGCCCGGACTTGTTCCGGGCATCCACGTCTTGCGGCATCGCGGCGCGAGCCGGGACCGGGCGAGACGGCGGAGGGACTTGGATGCCCGGAACAAGTCCGGGCATGACGGCTTGGGAGAATGGACGGGGCGTTAAGCGACTCCCTCCGGCTTGCCGCCGGGGAGCACGTTCCAGTCGTGGGTGGGGAGGATCACGTCGGCCTTCGACTTGATGTCGATCAACGCCCGGCGCATCGAATCGAGGTCGTAATAGATGCCGGGCATGATCTCCTGCTCGATATTGAGGTCGAGCTTCCGGGCGATGTCGCCGATGATCGCGACGACCCCGTCGGCGGTCTCGACATAAATGCACTGGTGCCCCGGCGTGTGCGAGTTGGCGTAAAGCACGCAGCGGATCCCGGGATACGGTTCGTAATCCCCCTCCATCAAATCCACCCGGCTCCATAGCGGATCTACCAGGTCGGCGACGTCGGCGCGGTCGAAGAACAGGCCCTTACCCCCGATATCGAGCTGTTCCGGCCCCATCGGCGCGGCGGCCGCCATCAGCTCGGTCCGCTGCAGCACGAAGCGCGCGTTGGGCAGCAGGTTGCAGCCGCCCGCGTGGTCGTAGTGGAGGTGGGTGAGGTGGCAAAACTTGATGTCCTCCACCCCGTAACCGAGTTTGGAGAGTTGCGCCGGGATCGTCTGGTCGTCCGCGACGTTGTGCGGCCCGAGCCCGTGGACCTCCTGGGCCCGTTCCGCGCTGCGCATGCCGGTGTCGATCAGGACCGGCCCGTCCGGCGTTCCCTCGATCAGGAAGGCGAGGATCGGCACCGACGAGGCCCCGCGCGCCTTGGTCAGGCTCCAGAACACGTCGAGCACGTCCGGAACCACGGCATCGCCGAGCAGAAGCGGAGTCACGCGGTAATTCATGGATCCGGCCTCCTATCCGTTTGCGTGGGAAGGGTCGTCAGCCGTAGCCGGTCACCAGCCACGGGAAGAAGATGATCAGCAAAAGCACGACGAACATCACCACCGCGAACGGCGCCGCGCCGATGAATATGTCGGCCAGCGAAATCTCGTCGGTATCGAGCGTGCTCTTGATCACGTATGCCGAAAGGCCGAGCGGCGGGGTCAAGAGGCCGATCTCGACTGCGATCACCGTGACGATCCCGAACCAGACCAGGTCGACGTTGTAGCCTTCCAGCAAGGGCAGGAAGATCGGGATCATGATGAGCATGATCGAGATACCGTCCAGGATCGTGCCCATGATCACGATGATCACCGCGTAGAAGATCAACAACGTGAAAAAACCGAACTCGAGCCCGTTGACGAAGTCGTTGATGAACACCGGAACGCCGGATAGGGCGAGCAGCCTCGTGTAGATGTTGGCGGCGATGATCAGCATCAGGATCGAGACAGTGACGTGGCCGGTCTCGACCAGCACCTGCCACACATTGGCCCAGGTAAGCTTGCGCCTGGCGAAGGCGAGGATGAGCGCGCCGAGTGCCCCCACCGCGCCCGACTCCGTGGGTGTGAACCAGCCGAGATAGATCCCGCCGATCACCGCGAAGACCAGCACCGGCAGCGGCCACAGGCGGAAGACCGCCGCCCCTATGGACTCCACCGGCTCGCCGGATGCCGCATCTCCCGCTTCCTCGCCCGCCGCTTCCTCGCGCATGACCGTCCTCGGCAGGAACGTCGCCATCCCGAGAATGGCGATCGCGAAGGCGAACGACAGCAGGATGCCCGGCACGATGCCGGCGATGAACAGGTCGCCGATCGACTGCTCGGCCAGGAGGGCGTAGACGATCAGCAGCAGGCTGGGCGGGATCAGCATGCCGAGAACCGATGAGCCCGCGACCACCCCGACCGCGAAGCGGGGCCGGTAGCCGAGCGAGATCATCTCCGGCACCGCAAGCTTGGTGAAGACCGCGGCGGAGGCGACCGAAATCCCGGTCACCGCGGCGAACACCGCGTTGGCGGCAACGGTGGCGATGCCGAGACCGCCCCGGATCCGGCGCATCAGGATGTTGGCCACCACATAGGCGTCCTTGCCGAGATCGGAGACGCTGACCAGGAGGCCCATCAGCACGAAGAGCGGGACCACGCCGAAGACGTAGCCCGCGACGGTGTCGTAGGCGGCGATGGCGAGGAGCTTGGTCGCAAGCGTCACGTTGCCCTTGACCGCCCAGACGCCGATCAGCGAGACGACGCAAAGCGTC
The DNA here is from genome assembly GCA_028820505.1 of Defluviicoccus sp. Taxonomy (GTDB): domain Bacteria; phylum Pseudomonadota; class Alphaproteobacteria; order MPNO01; family MPNO01; genus MPNO01. The sequence continues at coordinate 31,498 of JAPPIT010000105.1, read as the reverse complement.
ACCGCCACATGCATGCCGAGATAGATCAGCAGCAGGATCGCGCCAATGGAAATCAGCCCGATCTCTACGCCGCTCACTTGAGCATCTCCGCGAGCCGCCTGCGGTCGTCCGGATCGGCGGGCGCCAGCCGGCCCGACACCACCGAGAGGTCGCGCCAGGCGAACAGGCCATACTGGATCGCGGCGACCGCGCAGCCGATCAGGATGATCAGCCGCACCGGCCAGACCGGGTAGCTGACATAGCCCTGGATGCCGGCATATTCGCCGGTGGTCCAGGCCTCGACGAAGAACGGATAGCTTGCATCGAAGATGAGGACGAACAGCCCGACGCCGATCAGGTTGAAGGTCAGCGTCATCGCATGCGAGAGCCGCGGCATCCGGGTGCGAAAGATGCGCAGCAGCCCGTCCGAGCGCGTCATGCGACCCGACCGGAGCGTGTGGCCGAGCTGGATGAACACGATGGCGACGATCGAGAGCTTCACCAGCTCGGGCACCCCGCGCAGGGGCATGCTGAACACGGTCCGCCCCACGATGTCGACAATGATGACCACCATGAGGACGGCGATCCACAGACTGCCCAGCGAGTTGAGCGCCGAGACCGCCGCTTCGAAGGTGAGGAAGCGGCGCCAGCCGGCACCGTCCGACGGGCTCGTCCGATCGGTCACGGCGGGGCCGCCGGCTTCACGCGCGGCCCCGGACTAAACTGTCGGATGCCCTATTCCTTGTCCCACTCGCGCACCAGCGGGACCTTGTTGGCGCGGAGCTTGTCCATATAGGCCTTGAGCACCTTGTTCCCGGCGAAACCCTTGGCTTCGACCCGGGCCGCCCACTCCTTGGCGATATTGGGCATCGTCTTCGCCCAGGCGAGCTTCTGGTCGAGCGGCATCTGCGAGAACACCACGCCTTCGGCCTTCATCTTGGCCTCGAAGGTGTCGACTAGGCGGGTCATCTTCTCGTGCTGGGCGTTGCGGTAATCGACCCCCGCTTCGCGCATGGCCTTCCTGACCGCATCCGGCAGCTTGCCCCAGACCGACTTGTTGACGGTCACACCGCCGCCCGGCATGGCGCCGAAATTGACCTTGGTGGCGTAGCGCGCGATCTCGTGCAGCTTGTTGGGGTAGTAGCCGGTGGTGAAGGCGATCAGCCCGTCATAGACCCCGGTCTTGAGATTATTGAAATGGACCGCGAAGTTTCCCTGCACGGGCACGATGCCGATCGGTGCCTCCCAGAGCGACACCGCCCCGGCGCCCGCCAGCTTGCGGCCCTTGAGATCCTTGAGCGATTCGATCGGAAACTTGGTCAGCGGATAGAACGTGTCGAAGCCGATCGGGGCGACGAAGACTTGGCCGTGCTTTTCCCACGAGCCCGACATCTCCGGCAGTTCCTCGTGCAGCTCATGGAAGATGCGCAGCGCAAGGCCCAGGTCGTCGGTGCCGAAAGGCGCCATGTAGGCGACGTTCTGAAGCGGCAGCTTGGCCTGTTCGAACAGCGAATAGAGCATGCCGGAATCGGCGATGCCTTCCTCGATCACTTCCAGCGTGCCGCCCACCTTGGAGAGCGTGCCGCCATAGGCCGTGGTCCAGTTGATCTTGTGCTCCGTTCCCTCGAGCCGCTTGTCCACCCCGGCGATGAACGTGGTGCGGGTCAGAGAGATCCAGGGCATGTGCTCGCCCTGCGGCGCGGCGAAGGTGAGATTGTACGTCTTGGCGGTCGCCGATCCGGCGACCATGACAGCGGCAACGGCGATCGGCGCCGCGAGCCATCGAATTGCGCTATGCATTGCAGATCCTCCCATTTTTTTGAGGTTAGAGCATCGGCGAGTCGATTGCCAAGCCGGCAAGCGCGCGGGCGGTTCAAAGCGAGCCGGTTATGCCCTAAGCTCGACCCCGACAAGGAGGCGTCATGGCCGAAATCGTTGCCGTTTGCGCGCTGTCGCATGCGCCGGGGCTGACCGGCTGGCTCGACCGGGCGAGCCCGGAGGAGCAGGAGAACCTCACCCGGGGCTTCCACGGGCTCGGCCGCATGCTGCGCGAGACCCGGCCCGACGTCATCGTCGGCATCGCCAACGACCACCTTCTCAACCTGCCGCTCGATTCCTCGGCCGATTTCTGCGTCGGCACCGCCGCGCACTGGACCGGCCCCGCGGAATGGTTCTCCGACTGGCTCAACGTCCCGGACTACGAGGTGGCGGGCCATCCCGATCTCGCCATGACCCTGGTTCGCGAGGGCGACCGGCGCGGGCTGCGGCTTGCCTGGAAGGACCGGCTGCTGTTCGACGACAACTGGTCGGTGCCGCTGCTCTACCTGACGCCCGACTACGACGTCCCGCTGGTCCCGATCCACATGAACTGCATCGTCCCGCCTTTGCCCGGGCCGGCGGAATGCTACCGGGTGGGGCGGGAGATCGCCGACATCGTGCGCACCTGCCGTCCGGCAGGCGAGCGGGTCGCGATCATGGGGACGGGCGGCCTCAGCCACGATCCCGGCGGGCCCAAATATTTCGACGTCGACGAGGCGTTCGACCGCGCCTTTCTCGCCCTCCTCGAGGAGGGCGAGCCGGAGAGGGTGGTGGCGGAGACGACGCTCGAGAAGATGGCCGCGGCGGGCGACGGCGGAACGACCGAGCTGTTGTCCTGGATCGTCGCGATGGGCGCCGTCGGCGAGCGCAAGGCGCGCACGGTCTGCTACGAGCCCGCCGTCGAGCTCCGCTGCGGCATGGGGTGCGTCTGGTGGGACATGGCGGAAGAGGAAGCGGCGGCGGCGTGAGAGTGCCTCCGCCGCGGCGCCTCAGCGGTCGGCGTCGCTGACGCCCCAGACCGCCTTCTTCCGGATCCAGCCGTTCCGTCCCGAGAATTCGACCGAGCACCACGCGCCGTCGCACCGGAGCAGCCGGCCCACCGCTCGGCGCTCGATCTGCGCCACCAGGCGCGCCTTCGCGTCCGGTTTGCGGCGGAGCCCCGCCGGCCCGTCGAGGACGATGACGCTCCGGCGCCCGGACAGCAGCGACTGATGGATCCAGCCCTCGCTCCCTTCCCAGTCCCGGATCCGGCGCCAGGTCTCGAACCGGCCGACGATCCGGACCGGCAGGCCGCGCCGCACGAACACCCAGGCGATGGGATAGCGCCGTCCCGGCCCGAACCGCACATTGGTCTTTGCCGCGCGCAGCGAAAGGAAGCGGGGCTTCTCGGCGCCCGCCGTGCCGGGCTCGCTCGCGCCGGCCGCCGGCCCGTCCGCCGCCATCAGGCCGAGGGCCGCGGCGATCGTCCAGAGTCGCATCCGCGATCCCGTGCCCCGTTCCATGGCGGCACGCAGTATAACGGATGCCCGGCCGGGCGGCGGCCGCTCTGGACAACGCCGCGCCGGGTTGATAGAGGCGTCGGACGCCCGAGCCCACGACCGGATCGATGACGACCGAGAAACCCTCCGTCCTCGTTACGCGGAAACTGCCGCAGGCGATCGAAATCCGTCTCATGGAGCTGTTCGAGACGCGGCTCAACCCGACCGACGAGCCGATGTCGGCCGAAGCGCTCATCGCCGCCGCCGATTGCGACGTGCTGGTCCCGACGGTCACGGACAAGCTCACCGCGCCGGTCCTCGGTGCACTGCCCGGCCGGGTGAAGCTGATCGCCAATTTCGGAGTCGGCGTCGATCACATCGACCTCGCCGCCGCCACCGCGCGGGGGATCGTCGTCACCAACACGCCGGGCGTGCTCACCGAGGACACCGCCGACCTCACCATGGCGCTGTTGCTGAGCGCGCCGCGCCGCATGGTCGAGGGCGACCGCCTCGCACGTTCCGGCGAATGGGTCGGCTGGACGCCCACCTTCATGATGGGCCACAGGGTCTCGGGCAAGCGGCTCGGTATCGTCGGGATGGGCCGCATCGGCACGGCGGTGGCGCGCCGGGCGCGCGGCTTCTCGATGTCGATCCACTACCACAACAGGCGCCGCGTCCACCGCGAGGTCGAGGCCGAACTCGAAGCGACCTGGTGGGAGGATCTCGACCAGATGCTGGCGCATATGGACTTCATCTCGATCAACTGCCCGCATACGTCCGAGACCCGCCACCTGCTGTCGGAAAAACGCCTGCGGTCCCTGCAGCCCCATGCCTATATCGTCAACACCGCGCGTGGCGAGATCATCGACGAGGCCGCGCTCGCCCGGTGCCTCGCCGAGGGGGCGCTGGCCGGCGCCGGACTCGACGTCTACGAGCGCGAACCGGAGATCGGGGAGAGCCTCCGCCGCCTCGACAACGCGGTGCTCGCCCCGCATCTCGGCTCGGCGACCCGGGAAGGACGTATCGCGATGGGCGAGCGGGTGATGATCAACATCAAGACCTTCGTCGACGGCCACGCGCCGCCCGACCGCGTGTTCCCCGCCGACGGTCTGTAGCGCCCCGCGAACCGGCTCGCCGATGGAACCGGCTCCTCCCTTCCGGCGCCGCTGGCCCTGGCTCACCGCCGACCTGCAGACGATACGGAACGTGCTTCCGGGAAGGCTGGCCGGGATCCCGCCGGAGTCCGGCCAGCGCTTCGAAATCCCGCTCCGCGACGGCAGCGGGGACCGTCTGGTCGCCCGCTATCACCCGGGGTACGGCGCCGCGCCGGCGATAATCCTGGTCCCGGGGCTCACCGGCTGCGAGGCGAGCCGCCACGTGCTCCAGGCGGCGGGCGCGTTTCTCGCGGCCGGCCACCCGGCGATCCGCCTCAACCTGCGCGGATCGCCGCCCGGCCGGACGCTTGCCCGCGGCCACTACCACATGGGCCGGGTGCGGGACCTCGCCGATGCCTGCCTGGCGGCGGCGGAACTCGACCCCGCCATCCGGGAACGGGGCATCGTCGTACTGGGTTACTCGATGGGCGGCGCGCTGGCGCTTCGCCTCGCCGCGGCGCCGTACCTTCCTGCAACCGTCATGGCGGCGGTCTCGATTTCCGCGCCGCTCGATCTCGCCGCCGCGGCCGACCGCGTCGCCCGCCTCCGGAACCGTTTCTACGAGCGCTGGCTTCTCGCGCGCCTCAGGGAGGAAACGGAGCCGGTCTGGCGCCGCGCGCCGGCGGCGGTGCAAAATGCCGTCGCGGCGGCGCGCCACATACGGGATTTCGACGATGCGCTGACCGCCGGAGAAGCCGGATTTCGCGACGCGGCGGACTACTACGCCTCGTGTTCGCCGGCCCGCTCCCTCGGCGCGCTTCGCGTGCCCGCGCTGATCGTCCACGCGGACGACGATCCCTGGGTTCCGCCGCCCTCGGTCGCCGCCTCTTCACGCCTCCGCGTCGTCGTCACGCGGGGCGGCGGTCATGTGGGGTTTCACGGGAAGGGAAGCCGGCTGCCCTGGTATCTCGCCGCCGCCGCCGGCTTCGTCCGGGCGTCGGCGGATGCCTGTCGCGCCCCCGCCGCGCCGTGACCGGCGACGGGGCGGCCGCCGGCTCAGGAACCGAAGGAAGCGAGCGCTTCGGCCTTCGACGGGTGGATTGCGACGATCTTGTCGAAGCCGCTGATCTGGAAGACCTCCCGGATCGGATCGGACATCGAGCAGAGCGCGAACTTGGCGTTCCGGCTCGACAGCGTCTTGGCGGTCATCAGCACGGCGCGAAGGCCGGCGCTGCTGATATAGCCCAGGTTCTCGCAGTCGATCAGCACGGCGCGGTCGTTCTCGTCGATCGCGGTGCGGATCGCTTCCTCGAACTGGGCGACGTTCGAACCGTCGATCCGGCCGCCCACCTGGGCGGTCAGGACGCCTTCCTGCCGTTCCGTCGTAACATCCATCTTGTCGGTCTCCTGAAAAGCTGTCGGTGTCTGTCGGTGGTTCCCCCACCTCCGGGAAAGGCGCGGGGGCGCGCGTCAGTGCATCGGCATGGCGATCGCCGCGGCGAGCGAGGTTTCGATCTCCCGTACCGCCTTCGTGACCTCCCGCCCCATCAGGTCGAGCTTGCGGACCTGGGCGATGCGCTCCGCCGCCGAATCCAGTTCCGCGGTGGATAGCAGGCTGCCGAATATGCCGCAAACGTCGGAAAGCGAGATGAGCAATATATCGCGCGAGTCCGGAATCTCGTCGCTGAACAGGACGCCCATGAGGCGAAGCTTCACCTCCCGCACCGTCCGGTTGTCGATCACCGGGTAGCGCCGCGTGTGGAACACCCACATGAAGCGGTCGTCCTCCTGCCGGAGGATGCCGCGCTCGACCAGGCGGGCGAGGGACCGGTCGTGGATCAGGTCGGCGTGGGCGGTGGTTTCCCGGATCCAGTAGGCGGCGTCGCGGGTCTCCGTCGAAGCCACGATGCGCTCCAGCGTCGGGTCGAGCAGATCGTCGTCCAGCGGCGTCGGGTCGACCACGAACAGCCGCTCGGGATCGGTATCGATGCGGTTCTCCATGGCGAGGTCCATCAGCACCGCGCCGGCGAGCGCGCAATCGAGCGACGGCGCGGGCACGTCGACGAACTTCCCGCCATTATCGTTCAAGAGGAGCAGCATCACCTCTTCGCAAAATCTCAACATGCGCAATATCTCCCTCGCCCCCAAGGCGTTATCCGAGCTTGTGGCGCGGCATCATGGCACGCGAGCCCCGGCGGTTCCATCGCAAATCCGCCGCGGCCGCTGTCCCGATCGGGGACAGATACCGGTCGGCGACGTCTTGCGACGGTACGCTTCCAGCTTCGAAGGCTCGTGCGGCGCGCTATAGTGGTTCCGTATCAACCCCACCCCCGAGCCCACACCCGCCATGAGACAAGACCGCATCGACGTCCACCACCATGTTCTCCCTGAGTTCTTCCGGGAGGCGCAGACGGCGGGGGGGTATCCCAGCACCGCCTACCGGCCGTTCCCCGACTGGTCGCCGGAGATCTCGCTCGCGCTGATGGACCGGCTCGGCATCGCGGCGGCGGTCCTGTCGTTTTCCGCCCCCGGAATCTACTACGGCGACCGGGCGGCGTGCCGGGATCTCGCGCGGCGCTGCAACGACTGGCTCGCGGAGCTCGTCGCCCGCCACGCGCCCCGCTTCGGCGCGTTCGCCGCGCTCCCCTTCCCCGACGTCGACGACTGCCTGGCGGAGATCGAGCGCGCCTGCGATATCGGGCTCGACGGGTTCATGCACCTGACGCGGAACGACGACCGTCCCGCCGGCCATCCCGACTTCCGCGAGATCTACCGCGAGCTCGACCGGCGGTCCGCCGTGGTCCTGATCCACCCGACCTACCCGGCGGCGAGCGCCGAGCGCGACTATGTCGTGCCGCGCCCGATCGTCGACTATCCCTGCGAGACCGCGCGGGCGGCGGCGAGCCTGCTCTTCAACGGGGTGCTGGCGGAGATGCCCGACATCCGCTTCATCCTGTCGCACGCCGGCGGCGCGCTGCCCGCGCTCGCCCACCGGATCGGGATCTTCGACGACCTCACCCGCTTCCGCGAGCACTACCCCGAGGGCGCCGCCACCTATCTCGGGCGGCTCTACTACGACACCGCGCTCTCGGGCGATGCGACGGTGCTGCGCGCGCTGCAGGACCTCGCCGCGCCCGACCGGATACTGTTCGGCACCGATTACCCCTATATTCCCGATGCGGTCGCGGCAGCTGAGACCGCGGGGACCGACTGCTACGACGGCTTCGACGAGGCGGCGCGGGCGATGATGGAGCACGAAAACGCGAAACGCCTGTTCCCCCGGCTGGCGGAGGGGTAGGGCGATGTTCCTCCGAAACTGCTGGTACGCCGCCGCGTGGGACGACGAGGTCGCCGAGACCCCGCTCGCGCGGACGATCCTGGACGAGCCGGTGGTCCTGTTCCGCACCGCGGACGGGCGGCTCGCGGCGCTGGAGGACCGCTGCTGCCACCGCGCGCTGCCGCTCTCGATGGGCCGGGTCGAGGGCGAGGCGCTGCAGTGCGGCTATCACGGGCTCCGCTTCGATACGGGCGGGCGGTGCGTCGCGGTGCCGGGCCAGTCGTCGATCCCGCCCGGCGCGCGGGTCCGCAGCTTCCCGGTGGTCGAGCGTCACGGCTGGGTGTGGATCTGGATGGGCGAGGCGGACGCCGCCGATCCCGCATCGGTGCCCGACTGGTGGTGGATGGACCACCCCGAATGGCGCCCGGTCCGGGGCGGCGCGCCGTTCTGTGTCGAGGCCAACTACCTGCTGCTCAACGACAATTTGCTCGATCTCTCGCACGTCGCCTACGTGCATGCGGGCTCGATCGGCACCGACAACGTCGCCGACTTCCCGATCCTCAGCGAGCGCGGCGAGGACTACGTCCGCATGTCGCGCATGGTCGCGGATTCCCCGCCGCCGCCGCTCTACGGCCGGATGGGCGGGTTCGAAGGCAATGTCGACCGCTGGCAGGTCGCGGTCTCGACGCTGCCGGCCTACAACACCGTCCATGCCGGCTGCGCGCCGCCCGGCGCCGGCGGGGCCGACGCGCCCGAGGGCACCAAGGTCGAGTTCTTCAACCTCAACGCGATTACGCCCGAGACCCGAACCACCACGCATTACTTCTACGCGCATGCGAGGTCCTTCGCGCTCGACGACCCCGCGGTGGACGACAGCTTCCGGGTCGATTTCCGCCGCGTCTTCGGCGAGGACATCGCGATCCTCGGCGCGCAGCAGGCGAATATCGAGCGTCGCCCGGGCGCGGCCTCGATCGACATAAACGTGGACGGGCCCGGCCTTGCCTTCCGCCGCATGCTGGCCCGGAGAATCGAGGAAGAAGGAGACGCCGGATGAAGCCGCGAACCGCCCTGTTGCTCCTGCCGCTCGCATGCGCCCTCGCCGCAGGCGCGCCGGAAGGTGCGGCCGCGCCCGCCGCCGCTCTCGTCGGCTGGGATTCCGACGAGAGCGCGGAACGTTTCGCCCGTTCCGCGCACAGGAAGGACTTCTTCCCCCTCAGCAATCACTTCGTCAGCCAGGACAACAAGATCTTCTGCGGCCCGGTTTCCTCGGCGATCGTGCTCAACGCGTTGCGGCTGGGCAGGAAGAAGGGCCTGCCGCAGGACGAACAATCCATCGCGGAAGACGAGCGCGCCTGGCTTCCCAAGGGCTTCAACCCGTTCTTCGGCAAGTACACGCCCGGCAACGTGCTGAACGAACGCACCAAATCGCGGGTCGAGGTGCTCGGCAAACCGATCCGAATCGGCGGCAAGCGGGTGCGCGATTTCGGGTTGCAGCTCCGCCAGCTCGCCGGGGTGCTCGGCGCCCACGGGCTCGACGTGACGGTCCGGGTGGTCGGCAACGACGCCGACGCCGGGGCCATCAGGCGGGAGATCGCCCGCAACCTCGCCACCAGCGACGACTACGTGCTGGTCAACTACGCGCGCAAGTCGCTGGGCCAGCCCGGCGGCGGCCACATCTCGCCGCTCGGCGCCTACGACGCGGCGAGCGATTCCTTCCTGATCATGGACGTCAACCCCAACCGCGCGCCCTGGGTGTGGGTCAAGGCCGACGACCTGATCGCCGCGATGCGCACCTTCGACACCGTGGAGAACCGCGGCTACCTGCTGATCTCGGACCCGGGATAGGGCTCCGCCGGCCCGCCGCTCAGGGGCGGTAGCGTTCCGGCATCTGCGGGTTGTTCGCCGGGTCGGTGTCGTGCCGGGCGAGCGTCTTCACGACCGCGCCGCCGACCAGCGGCCGCAAATCCTTCTCCAGCGCGTCCGCCCTGTCCCCGTCATAGACCTCCGCGCCAGCGACATGGAGCGAGAAGGACCTGAGATATTTCGCTTTCCTGGCGGGATCCTCGATCGTCGCCCGGGTCCAGGCGTAGAGCGGGTAGCCGTCGATCCCGTTCCGCTCGGCCTCCGCGCAATAGCCGGCGAAGGCGTCGTACTGGCAGACCAGCGCGGCATCGTGCCGGGCGAGGACCTTGCCGAGCGGCCTGAGCGCCGGGTGGTCGGTACCAGCCCGCGCGCTCTCCGCCGCCGCGTCCTCCAGGACCACCCTTAACTGATATCGCAAGCATGACGCCTCCGGAGTTCCGGCGTCGTCTTCTCTTTGCGCCATGTCGCGCGTTTCCGATCCTCGCCAAGCGCTCCATCCACTGTGCTCCGCCTCAATCGCGCGCGCAATGGCTGAAATGCCTATGACAAGTTTGGAGACGATTCTGATATACTTTGTCACGCAAGACACTAGACAATTCCCGTAATGCTCGCGACCGGGTTGGACTTCTGATGAAAGCCCTGTTTGCTTCCCTGATCTTGCTGGCCCTTTTTTCTGGACTGGGGGCGGATGCGGTCCGCGCGGGCTCCCTCGCGCCCGCGCCTCGGGTCGTCGTCAAGTTGGATCGCGACTTTCTCGAGGGCTCCGGCTCCCAGAACCTTCAGGAGCTGCTGGATACCGGGATCCTCCGCTATTTGCTGACGGGCGGGCAGGCGCTGCCCGTGCTGGTGAACGGCACGCCCTATGCCTCGACGGCGAGCGACCTCGACTCTTTGCCGCTTGCCGCCATGGAGCGCATCGAGTTGCTCGGCGGCGAGAGCCTCGGCACGTTCGGCGGCAGTACCGTCCGCAACGCCCTCAACGTCGTGCTCAGGGAGGATTGGGACGGCGTGGCGGTGCGCGCGCTCACCCGAGCGCCGGGCCGCAAGGGCGGCGACGGCTGGCAGGGCAACGTCTCGTGGGGCGGAAAGGTCGGCGAGGGGCATCTGAGCGTGACGGCGGACACCATCAAGCGCGTGCCGATCGCTTCCGCCGACCGGGACTACAGCCGCGGGAAATGGCAGCCGGGCGGTTCGTTCGCCGACGCGTCGAACATCAGCAGGGGCGGCAACACGGTGTTCATCGTGAAACGCGACAGCGAAGGGGGCGTTACCGGTTTCCGGTCGGTCGCGCTGGGCGATTGCGATCCGGCGGACGGCTATACCGGACCGCTGTTCGACCCGCCCGGCCCGCCCGTGCCCTCCACAGACAAGGGTTGCGGCTACAACTACAGCAGCATCATGTGGGAGACCGCCGAGGTCGAGCAGCAGAATCTCCTTCTGAACGCCAAGCACCCGCTCGGCGACAGCGCGGAGTTCGGTGTCGTGGCGAACTTTTCCCGGTTCGACACGGACTTTCTCTACGCGCCGTCCGTGGGCACGTTCAGATTTATTCCCGACCAGGACCTGCTCAGGGATATCAACGATGATGCGGGCTCGCCGGTTGCCGACGACAACGACGTCTTCTTTGCCAGTCACCGCTTCCTGACCCACGGCAACCGGAATTGGCGGACAAAAAGCGAAGCCTACGACATCACGGCGGGCGTCGAGGGCCGGCTGACGTCATGGCTCGGCTACGACGCCGAACTGAACCTCTTCCGGCAGGATTTGACCGTAAGGGGCAATACTTTCGTTCACGAAGGCAAGGTGGCGGCGGAGATTCTGGCGGGCAACTACTACCTCAGGAATCCGCGCAACCCGCCGGCCAACCGGGCCGAGGCCCACCGGCAGGCGATTCTGAACACCAGCCTGCGCCACGAAACCGACGCCGCCGTCGAGTCGCAGGGTTTTCGCGCGGCGCTGGAGGGGTCGGGCTTTTCGATCGGCGGGCGAAAGGCGGCATGGACCGCGGGCGTCGAGATCGGCCGGGTGGAAGCGCAGAGTTTCCTTCGGTTCGTCGACCGTGAAGGTGCGGCGTACGACGTTTCGGAGGTTCTTGGCTCGGGAGGTGTGAGCTACGCCGGAGAGCGCGAAATTCTGGCCGCGTTCGCCGAAACGCTCCTGCCGGTGATGGAGCGGCTCGACCTGCGGTTCGCGGGCCGCGCGGACGAGTTAGACGACGTGGGCACGCTGCGCTCCTGGCGCGCCGGGGCCGAATATCGGCCCGTCGACGTGCTGACCGTGCGGAGTTCCTGGAGCGAAGGGCAGCTCGCTCCCGGGTTTTCCGAGCTGTACGGCACCGCGTCCCAGAGCTGGCCCTATGTCGTGTGCGACCCCGGACCCGGCGACCCGCCCCGCACATGCTCCGAGAGAAACGAGCTCCAGGTCCAGCGCAATACGGAAGGGAACGCCGATCTGGACCCGACGACCGCCGACCGGCTTGCCGTGGAAGCCGCGTTCGAGAAGGCGCCTTACCGCCTCAGCGTGGAGTGGTTTCGGGAGTCGCTTACCGGGGCACCGGGGAATCAAACCGCCGATTGGGCGCTTCGCAACCTGCCGGAGTGCGACGAGGACATGACTTCCAATTGCGTCCGGTGGGACGGCGACCCCTTGATCCACGACAGGTTCGCCAACGTCGTCGATGCGAAAACCGAGGGCATCATGGCCCGGTTCGGAGCGACCTTCGAAACCTCCTGGGGCGGGTTCGGCGCCTACGGGACGTGGCGGCGGGAGACGGACACCGATCTTACTGTCGATGGCGTCCCGGTGCGTGTCGTGCGTCCGAAGGACATGATGCGCGCCAGGTTCTCCGCGCGGCGCGGCGGCGTGCGCGCCATCTGGACGGTGAGTCACCGCTCGGGCTTCAAGAACCAGGAAGGCACGGGCAGCTTCGATCCCTGGACCGGCCACGATTTGAGGGTGGACTGGACGAACCCGGTGGGGCTGGAAAGGGTCCGGATCACGGGCGGCGTCTTCAACCTGACCGACGCGGGCTACTCGGTCGACACCGCGGACCCGGGGAGCGTGGACGGCCCCACCGTGGCGGGATGGGGACGGACGTTCTTCCTGGCGCTCAGCGTGGGGTTCTGAGCGCGGGGAAGGCCCCGGCGGCCTAATACGCGTTCAGAACGCGGAGCAGCTCCGCCGCCCCCGGGTTGGAATGCTGCTGCTTTATCAGGATCGACTGCACGGTGGCGTCCGGGCCGTAATAGGCCTTGTTGCGGTCCTTGTCCTCGACGGTGACCGAGCCCTCGAACGAGGCGCCGAGGAACGCGCCGCGCGAGAGCGCGTAGGAATAGATGTCGGCGCGCAGATTGATCGCCGTTCCTCCCTCGAACCCGATGCCGACGGGGCCGGCGGAGACGGACGCATCGGCACCCAGCTTGACTTTCGCCTCCAGCATCGATTCGAGCGTCCTGCGCGACATGACCAGGAGCATGACCTGCGAATCCTGGAAGCCGATCTGGAGTCCGAAGCTCCCCGCGCCGATGCTGAAGAACGCCGGATTGCTCCACTCTCCCCCCTCCCCGCGCGCGAGCAGAACCCCGGCGCCGCCCTCGCCGCCGACAAAGAAGCCCGCCTTCAGCAGGCTCGGGACGATCAGCACCGCCTGGGCCTTCCGGAGCAGGCCCGGAAGCGGCTTGAAATCCGGGTGGCCGACCATTTTCTCGAGCGTGTAGCGCGCGTTGTCGACCACGACCTGGGGCTTCGAGTCCGCCCGGGCCGCAACCGTCCCGGCGATCGTCAGCACGGCCGCCACGATCGCCGCGGCGGCGGTTCTGGACGTCATGTGTCGTGGCATCGAAGTCTCCGACCGGAACGCGTTCGCGGGTTCGGCACCCTGTTCGGATAAGATGGACGATATTCGTCCGTTTGCAAGAATCGCGCGCCGCCCGCCGGGGCGGTGGGGGAGCGTCGAATGAACCAAAACGCGAACCGGACCGGTCTCGCCGATCTGTCGCGCCGGAGTCGGCCGCGGCTCGCCACGCTGACGCTGATGCGCTGGGGCGCGATCGGCGGACAGGCGGCCGCGTTGCTGGTCGTGCATTTCGGATTCGGCTTTCCCGTGCCTCTGCCGGAGGCATTCGCGGTGGTCGGCGCCTCGGTCCTGCTCAACATCGTGCTGATGACCGTTCGCCCCGTGCAGGAGAGTCTGCGGCAGGGTGCGGTCTCCGGGCTGCTCGCCTTCGACCTGATCCAGCTCGCGGTCCTCCTCTACCTCACCGGCGGTCTCACCAATCCGTTCGCGTTCCTGTTCCTGGCCCCGGTGACCGTGTCGGCGATGATGCTGAACCGGCGGCGCATCGCCATCCTGTGCGGAGTCGCGCTGGCCATGGTTACCCTGCTCGGTTTCTGGCATTTGCCGCTCCCCTGGGAGGGCGGCGGACTGACCCTGCCGCCGGTCTACATTCTGGGCAGCTGGGTCGCGCTCGCCGTCGGAATCCCGTTCTTCGCCGGCCTGGCATGGCGGCTTGCCCTGGAGGCGCGGCGAATGTCGCACGCGCTTTCCGCCTCGCAGCTGGCGCTGGCGCGGGAACAGCAGCTTACCGCGCTCGGCGGGCTGGCCGCCGCGGCCGCCCACGAGCTGGGCACGCCGCTCGGCACCATCGCCGTCGTCAGCCGGGAGCTCGCCCGCGAACTGCCCGACGACAGTCCGCTGGGCGACGACATCGACCTCCTGATCGAACAGGCGGAGCGGTGCCGGCGGATTCTCGCCGATCTCGGACGCGGCCCGGCCGAAGCCGCCTCCTCGCAGTCATCGGTCGAGCTGGGGCTCGACACCCTGATCGAGACCGCCGCGCTGCGCCACGCCACGTCCCGCATCCGGCTCCGCTTCGATGCCGCGCCGGACGAATCCTGCCCGGACATGCCGCCGCCCCTGGTCCTGAACCTTCCCGAGGTGGTTCACGGGATCGGCAATCTGGTCGAAAACGCGATCCAGTTCGCGCGCGGCGAGGTCGTCGTCGCCACGCGGTGGAGCGGCGATTTCTGGCGCGTTACAGTAACCGACGACGGTCCGGGAATCGCACCCCGCCTGCTCGAACGGCTGGGCGAGCCCTATGTATCGTCGCGCGACGCGGAGGGCGGCCATATGGGGCTCGGCGTGTTCATCGCCCGCACCCTGCTGGAGTTGACCGGCGCGCAGCTGACGTTTTCGAACCGCCAGCCGCACGGCGCCGTGGCGACGGTGACCTGGCCGCCCGTTCCCTGGACGGTGCAGACGGCGATAGATACCGGACGGGAAGCGATCGCATGAGCGAGCGACACCGGTCCCCGCGCGCCGAGGGGCGCGACAGAACGCTACTGATCGTCGACGACGACGCGCCGTTCCGGAACCGTCTTGCGAGAGCCATGGAAGCGCGCGGCTTTCGCTGCGAGCTCGCCGGGTCGGTGGCCGAAGGGATGGTCGCCGCCAACGAGCGCCCGCCCTCCTACGCGGTTCTCGACCTCAGGCTGGAGGACGGAAGCGGGCTCGAGATCGTCGAGGCGCTACGCGACGTTCGCGCCGACACGAGGGTGGTCATGCTGACAGGCTACGGCAACATCGCGACGGCGGTCGCTGCGGTGAAGGCGGGGGCGGTGGATTACCTCTCCAAGCCGACCGATGCCGATGCCGTCGAGGCCGCCCTGCTCGCCCGGGAGGACGCCCTGCCGCCGCCGCCGGAGCATCCGATGTCCGCCGACCGGGTCCGCTGGGAACACATCCAGCGGGTCTACGAACAATGCGACCGGAACGTGTCCGAGACCGCGCGGCGCCTCAACATGCACCGGCGCACGTTGCAGCGCATCCTCGCCAAGCGGGCCCCGAGAGAGACGACCGGCTGAGTCCCCGTCCGTGGCGGGGAGGAAAAAGAAGAGGGTCCGCGGCACCGGTCGCGGACCCTTGTTTGCGAGGCGACTGCTGCCGCCGTCGATCTAGTTCAAAGTCTTGGGCGCATCACCGTTGTCGCGCGCCATCTCGTAGAGCTTCCGCGCGCGCGCGGAGGTCTTCTTGTTGGCGGTGATCGCGAGGTTCCAGACGCCCTTGACGAAGCCCGCCGTCATCTTGGCCGCGACGTCGGGATGGAGATGGGTCTCCTTGACGCCCTTCTCCGCGAGAATCTTGAGTTCCTTGTTGGTCCCCTCGTCGAACCGGGCGGGAACCTCCTTCTCCAGCTCATGTCCGAGCCTGAGCATGAGCTCCCGGTCGGCCTTGGACAGCTTCTTGAAGCGGTCCATGTTCATCGTCACGGTGTAAGGCGAGACGCCGAAGCGGGGCCGCATCATGTACTTGGCGACCTCGTACCACTTGAAGTCGACGGCGCCCTGGACCGGCCAGGCCGCGCCCTCCACGACGCCCTTCTGGAGCGCCGAATAGATCTCGCCGCCGTTGAGGTTCACCCTCGACCCGCCGAGCGGATCGACGATCGGGGTGTAGAAGGCGTTGGCGCGGATCTTGCGGCCCTTGAGCGGCTGCAGGCTCTTGGGGTCGACCGGCCGCTTCAGCATGACGTGGAACACGTCGGCCCCGCTACCGCCGACCGCGTGCACGATCATCTTCTGGTTGAAGCGCTGCATCTCCTCGTCGAAATACTGCCAGTAGCCCTTCTTCCGCCAATCCTCGGTATCGGCGTGGAGCGCGAAGGCGCCCAACGCAACGGCTGTCACACCCATATAGTAGGGCGCGACCGAGAGATTCAGATCGAACACCCCGCGCGAAACCGGCTGGAACTGCTGGCGCGACTTGACCACCTCGGGACCGGAGTAGGAAACCTTGATCCTGCCCTTGGTCGCCGCCTCGACCTTCTTGCCGAAGGCGTAGCCGATCAGCTTGGTTCCCTGGACCCGGTCGTCCCAGGCCGTCAGGTATTTCAGGCTGATCTTCTTCTCCGCCGCCGCCAGCGACGGCGCGACCGCCACGACGGCGGCGGCCGCGATTGCCGTACGGAATTTCATGGTGCCACGTTCTCCCATTTTCTTCTGGCCGGATCGGAGTTCCCGCCCGAGCCTCCCGAGCGCCCGAATCTAGCGATTATTTCCCGCCGCACAACCGCGCCGCGCCGCGTCCGCGTCCGCGCTTTCAGATGCCGGGGTCGATCCGGCGCTGAAGCCGCCCGGCGGCGGCCAGCGCGAAGCGGACGACCTGGCGCCGCCTGCGGGTGCCGTTGACCGCCACCTGCGCCGCCTCCCGGCGGATCGCCCCGCCATAGCCATCGGCGACGATGACTCCGCAATCGCCGGGCAGCAGACGGTCCGGGAACCGCTCGGACACGCCGAAATAGAAGCGGTCGCAGAACGGCAGGTATTCGCGCCATTTGCGGTCGCCGCGGAAGTCCGCGACCGAAGACTTGACCTCGACGACGACGAACTCCGCCTCGTCGTTGAGCCCGATCACGTCGACCCTGCGGCCGTTGGTGAGCCGGAACTCGTAGAGCACGGCGTAGCCGAGATCGGTCAGCAGCCGGGCGACGCCGCGCCGGATGCGGGCTTCTTCGGCATCGCCTCCCCGCGCGCTCGGCGCGATTGCGGTGTCGGGCATCGGTCCCGTCGGTTCCGGAACAAAGCATGATCATAACAGGCTGGCACATAACGTGAACAATGCCGCGTTTCCGGGTCCGAACGCGATGGCGGTAGCGGGGTGCGCCGGGCTGTGGCAGTTTCGCGACCGATGACCGGCCCGAACCCGACTGGTGAGCCCGCCTCCGCGCCGGCCGTCCTCCAGGTGCTGCCGGCCTTGCAGGTGGGCGGGGTGGAGCGCGGTACCGTCGAGATCGCGCAAGCCATCGTCGAAGCCGGCTGGCGCGCGGTCGTGGCGTCTTCCGGCGGTCCCCTGGTCGCCGGGATCGAGCATGTCGGGGCCGAGCATGTCGTGCTCCCGCTGGACAGCAAGAACCCGCTTACGATGTGGCGGAACGCCGGCCGTCTCCACCGGCTGATCCGCGAGCGGAACATCGCGATCGTCCATGCCAGGAGCCGGGCGCCGGCGTGGAGCGCCCGGTACGCGGCCAGGCGCGGCGGCGCCCGCTTCGTGACGACGTTCCACGGTTTCTACTCCGCGCGCACGGCGCTCAAGCGCCGCTACAACGCGGTCATGGCGCGGGGCGAGCGCGTGATCGCGGTATCGCGCTTCATCGCCGATCACGTCGCCGAGGTCTACGGGGTCCCGCGCTCCCGCCTCAGGACCGTTCCCCGCGGCATCGACCCGGACGTCTTCGATCCGGCGCGGGTGTCGGCCGGGCGCGTGCGGCGGCTGCGCGAAGCCTGGCTCGCGGGCGGCGTGGGGGCCGTGGTCATGCTCCCCGGGCGCCTGTCGCGCTGGAAGGGACACGCGACGGCAGTGGCGGCGATGGCGCGGCTCGGCCGCCCCGATGCGAGGTGCCTGTTCGTCGGCGCGAACGAGGGAGAGGGCGGCTACGGCGCGGTCGTCCGCAAGGCGATCGACGATGCGGGGCTCGCCGGGCGCGTGCGGTTCGTCGGCGTCTGCGACGACATGCCGGCCGCCTATCTCCTCGCCGACGTCGTGCTGGTGGCGTCCACCGAGCCCGAGTCCTTCGGCCGCGTCGCCGTCGAGGCGCAGGCGATGGGCCGGCCCCTGGTCGCGGCGGAACACGGGAGCACGCGCGAGACGGTCGTCCACGGCGAGACCGGATGGCTGGTCCCGGCGGGCGATGTCGGCGCACACGCCCGCGCGATCTCGGAAGCCCTCGACCTGCCGCCCGGCCGGCGCCGCGACATGGCCGAAGCCGCGATGCGCCATGTCCGCGCCCGGTTCACCCTGGAGGCCATGCGGCGGGAGACGCTTGCGGTCTATCGGGAGCTTCTGGGCGACGCGCCGCGTTGACGCCGACCCGCGCCCCCCTATCATCGGTCCCGGCGGGAGCGGGCTGTTAACGGGCGGGCGGCAATTCGATGGCGGAAAAGAGAATGCTGCGCTTCGGCGCCTTCATGCGGCCGGTGACCATCCACACCGGCTCGTGGCGCTACCCGGGCGCCTACGCCGACGCCAATTTCAACTTCAAGCACATCAAGCGCTTCGCGCAAACGCTCGAGCGCGGGCGGTTCGACGCGTTCTTCATGGCCGACCACCTCTCCGTCCTCAACATGCCGATGGACGCGCTCAAGCGGAGCGCCACCGTCACCTCGTTCGAGCCGATGACGCTGTTGCCGGCGCTTGCCATGGCGACCGACCGTCTCGGGCTGATCGCCACCGGCTCGACCACCTATGACGAGCCCTACCACGTCGCCCGGCGCTTCGCCTCGCTCGACCATATCAGCGGCGGGCGCGCGGGCTGGAACGTGGTGACGACGTCGAACCCCGACGCATCGCGCAATTTCGGACGCGACGAGCATCTCGAGCACGCGCTGCGCTACAGGCGGGCGCGCGAATTCTTCGACGTGGTCACCGGGCTGTGGGACAGCTGGGACGACGACGCGTTCCTGCGCGACCAGGAAACCGGCATCTTCTTCGATCCGGCCAAGCTCCACGTGCTCGGTCACAAGGGCGAGTATTTCGACGTGCGGGGGCCGCTCAACATCGCCCGGCCGATCCAGGGCTGGCCGGTCATCGTCCAGGCCGGCGCCTCGGACGCCGGGCGCCAGCTCGCCGCCGAGACCGCCGAGGCGGTGTTCGCTCCGGCGGCCAACCTCGAGGCCGGGCAGGCGTACTATGCCGACGTCAAGGGCCGGATGGAGAAGGCCGGGCGCGATCCCGACCAGATGAAGATCCTGCCGGGCTGCATGGTGGTGGTGGGCGATTCGCTCGACGAGGCGAGGGAGAAGCGCGCCCTGCTCGACAGCAAGGTGCATTTCGACAGCGCGATCGCTTCGCTCTCGATCTCGCTCGGGCACGATGCCTCGAAGTTCGACCCCGACGGCCCGTTGCCCTCGATCCCGGAGAGCAACGCGTCCAAGTCGGGGCGCGAGCGCGCCATCGCGCTGGCGAAGCGCGAGAACCTGACGGTGCGCCAGCTCGCCCAGCGCCTCGGCGGCTATTCCGGGCTCTGCATCCTCGGCACGCCCGAGCGGATCGCGGACGAGATGGAAGAATGGCTGGAGACGCGGGGCAGCGACGGGTTCAACCTGATGTTCCCCTATCTCCCGGAGGGGCTCGACGACTTCGTCGACCGCGTGGTGCCGGTCCTGCAGCGGCGCGGGCTGTTTCGCCGCGAATACAAAGGCGCTACGCTGCGGGAGAATCTGGGGCTGAGGCGCCCGGAAAGCCGCTACGCCCCCGTCTAGGGTCGATCGGATGCCCAGGGTCCTGAACGATGTCCAGCTCGAACAGTGGCGCCGCACCGGCGCGGTCTGGCCCGTCGAGCTGTTGTCGGCCGAAGAGGCGGACGCGCTCAGGGCGCGCTACGAGGCGCTCGACGCGGGCACCGAGGGCGGCGCGCAGTCGCGCTACCGGATCAAGGCGCATCTTCCTTTCCCGTGGCTGTGGGCGGTGATCCGCCGGCCGCGCCTGGTCGATGCGATCGAGGATTTGCTGGGGCCGGACTTCGTGTGCTGGGGCTCGTCCTTCTTCGCCAAGAAGGCGCACGATCCGAGCTTCATCTCCTGGCACCAGGACTCGACCTATTACGGGCTCGAGCCGCCGGAGTCGGTGACCGCGTGGATCGCCTTCACCGACGCGACCAGCGAGGCGGGCTGCATGAGGATCGTCGCGGGCTCGCATCTCGGCCCGGAGATCCTGGTTCACGACGAGATCCCCGACCCCGACAACATGCTGGTGCGCGGCCAGACGGTGCGCGACGTGGACGAGAGCCTGGCGGTCGAGATGCCGCTCGCGGCGGGGCAGATGTCGATCCACCACAACAAGACGATCCACTCGTCGGAGCCCAACCGGGCCGACTGGCCGCGCATCGGCTTCGCGGTGCATTTCGCCGCGAGCCATGTGCGTCAAATGCAGTTCGACGGCGCGACCGCCATCCTGCTGCGGGGCCGGGACCCGGACGGCAACTGGCTGCCCGACCCCGAGCCCAAGGCGGACTTCGACCCGGACTGCCTCGCCGCTCTCGACGTGGCCTGGACCCGCTACCAGACGGCGATGCGGGCGCAGCGGTAGCGCGTCCGGGGCCGTCTATCCCAGGTGGCGGTTGAAGAACCGGGCCAGCGGCTCGAAGGAGGTCGGCGAGGACCGCGTCGCCTGGTCGATATAGAGCACCTCGATCTCGCCGCCGGCGGCGCGGTAGTTGCGCGCGAAGCGCTCGGGCTCGTTGACGTCGACGCCGCTGTCGAGGTCGAGATAGTCGTGCACCTCGTCGGGCCGGCCCTGCACCCAGAGCGCGGGGGGCGTCTCGACCGCCTCGCCGCGTTCGAGAGCCAGCATCGGGTTGCCCTCTTCCATCGCTTCCTCGGTGACCCAGTAGCGGTCATGGCATTCCGGGATCTCCGCCACCCAGTCCGGCGGCACGTCGCGCGCCTGCACCCGCTTGGCGTGGCGGTAGCGCGACAGCGGATTGATCACCGGCCAGGCCATGCCGACGCAGCGCACCCGCGCGTCCGCGCCGGAAGTGCCGTCCAGGGGGATCGCGGCGTAGCGCGGGTCTTCCGGCCGCATCGCCGCCAGCATCGCGAGATGGCCGCCGCTCGACTGGCCGCACAGGCCGAGGCGGTCCGGGTCGGCGCCGAATTCGCCGGCATGCGCCTTGAACCACCGGATCGCGTAGTTGATGTCCGCCAGCGAGGCCGGATAGCCGTCGCCGGCATGGCGGAAATCGATCGCTGCGGCGACGATGCCGGCATCCGCCAGCGCCTCGTCGCGGTCCCGGCAGGTGGTGAGATCGCCCCGGTTCCAGGCGCCGCCGTGGAGGTCGACCACCGCCGGGAACGGTCCGCCCCCCTCGGGCGCGAACACCCGCATCGCCAGCGGCTTGCCGCCGTGATGGAGATAGTCGACATCGGTGGTCGCGATGGTGCGGACGTCGCTCGCCATGATCGGTCTCCCGCGCAAATGCGTTGCGCCAATGTTACGCGGGTCGGCCGTCTTCGCGAAACCCGGCCGGTTTCGCCGTGCCCCGATTCGCTTTACCCTGCGGCCGCCGCCCGAGGCGGACCGACAAGCAGCGGGGAAGGACATGAGCCTGATCGAAGCCGGCGCCGCCGCGCCGTCGTTTTCGATGCCCAACCAGGACGGCATCGCGGTAAGCCTCGACGATTTCGCCGGTCGCTACGTGCTTCTCTGGTGGTACCCGAAGGCCTCCACCCCCGGCTGAACCATCGAAGGCCAGGGGTTCCGTGATCGAATCCAGGACTTTACCGACAGGAACGCGGTCATCCTCGGGGTCAGCTTCGACTCGACCGAGGCGAACGGGAGATTCAAGGAGAAGCAGGGTTTTCCCTATGACCTGCTGAGCGATCTCGACAAGTCGGCGAGCATCGCCTACGGCGTGGCGACGGCCGAGGACGCAAGGACCCCGCGCAGATCGGTCCTGATCGGGCCGGACGGCACCGTCGCCCGTTCCTACGCGACGGTGAAGCCGGCGGACCACCCCGACCGGGTGCTGGCCGACCTCGACGCGCTCAGCGGGTGACAAGCGCCTCCTGGGTGACGTTGGGATCGGCGTAGCCGTCGATCCAGAAGCGGATCGCCTCCCAGCACACCGGGTCGCGGTCCTGGCGCGGCTCGGGGTCGCGCTGCCAGTAGTTGTACTCGTCGACGCCGCGGCACAGCACCGCGGTGCGGTTGGGCAGGTTGCAGCGCACATAGGTCGGCAGGTAGGTGAACGACATGCCGAGCCGGCGGTCGTTCGACTTATTCGGCGCCGAGCCGTGCACCAGCCGCTCGTGGTGGAGCGAAAACTGCCCCGCCTTGAGCTCCAGCTTCACGGCCTTCGAGTCGTCGATCTCCTCGATGGTCTGGCCGCGCGCCAGCAGGTTGTCCTCAGCATAGGTCTCGACATGGACGTAGTCCGGCTCCTTGTGGGTGCCGGGGATGATCTGCACGCAGCCGTTTTCCTCGTTGGAATCGGTGAAGCCGAGCCAGAGCGTGATCACGTCATGCGGCTCGAGCCCGTAATAGGCCGAATCCTGGTGCCAGGAGACCTGCTTGCCGTCGCCCGCGTTCTTGAACCACAGCGTCGACAGATAGAGCAGGATGTTGGGTCCGATCAGGTCCTCGACGGCATCGAGGATCTTCGGATGGTGGGCGAGCTCCCACAGCCACATGAAGCCGAGATGGACCTTGACGCGCAAATGCTTGTGGATGTCGTCGTCGATCTCGGCCTCGAAGGCCTCGAATTTCGCCCGCGCCTCCGCCGCCTCCTCCGTCGTCATGCAGTCGAAGGGAAAGCAGTAGCCCTCGTTCCAGAACTGATCGACCTCGGTCTGCGTCAGGACTTTGGGCATGGCGACCCTCCCCGGGCGGTTGGCGGGCCCATTGTGCCGCCGAACCGAAGCGCGCGAAAGTCCGGAGAAGCGGCTACACCCGCTCCATCACCAGGGCGATGCCCTGGCCGACGCCGATGCACATGGTGCAGAGCGCGTAGCGTCCGCCCCTGCGTTCGAGCTCGTAGAGCGCCGTCGTCGCGAGCCGCGCCCCGCTGCACCCGAGCGGATGGCCGAGCGCGATCGCGCCGCCGTTCGGATTGACCCGCTCGTCGTCGTCGGCGATCCCGAGCTCGCGCGTCACCGCGAGCGACTGCGCGGCGAAGGCCTCGTTGAGCTCGATCACGTCCGTGTCGTCGAGCGAAAGGCCGGCGATCGCAAGCGCCTTGCGGGTCGCCGGCGCCGGGCCGATCCCCATGATGCGGGGCGGCACGCCGGCGGTCGCCGCGCCGACGATGCGCGCCCTCGGCGTCAGCCCGTGCCGCTTCGCCGCCGCCTCGCCGGCCACGATCAGCGCCGCCGCGCCGTCGTTCACGCCGGACGAGTTGCCGGCGGTCACGGTGCCGTCCCTGCGGAACGCCGGGCGGAGCTTCGCCAGCGTCTCCATGGTGGTGTCGCCCCTCGGGTGCTCGTCGACCGAGACCAGGACGGGATCGCCGCGCCGCCTGGGGACGCTCACCGGCACGATTTCCGCCTCCAGCCGGCCGGCTTCCTGCGCGTCCCTGGTCTTCCGCTGGCTCCAGAGCGCGAACCTGTCCTGGTCCTCGCGCGCGATCTGGCGCTCCTCGGCGAGGTTCTCCGCGGTCTCGCCCATCGCGTCGACCCCGTACGCGTCCTCCATCTTCGGGTTGACGAAGCGCCAGCCGATGGTGGTGTCGTAGATCTCGGCCTTGCGCGAGAACGGCTGCTCGGCCTTGCCCATCACGAAGGGCGCGCGCGACATCGATTCCACCCCGCCGGCGATGGCGAGCCCGGCCTCGCCGGTGCGGATCGCGCGCCCCGCCTGGGAGACCGCCTCCAGCCCCGAGCCGCACAGCCGGTTGACGGTCGCCCCGCCGACCTCGACCGGGAGCCCGGCCAGCAGCCCCGACATGCGGGCGACGTTGCGGTTGTCCTCGCCCGCCTGGTTGGCGTTGCCGAAATAGACGTCGTCGACCTCCTCCCAGTCGACGCCCGGATTGCGCGCCATCAGCGCCGCGATGGGCACGGCGCCGAGATCGTCGGCGCGCACCGCGCTCAGCGCGCCGCCATAGCGGCCGATGGGGGTTCTCGCGGCGTCGCAGATGAAGGCTTCGGTCATGGCGGCGGCTCCCCGGCTCGAACAGGCATCGTCGTGGCGGGCAAACTAGAACATGTCGGGTTCGGGTTGAAGCGGAGCCGTCGCCGCTTGCCCCCGCTCCGCCCGCATCCGCCCCGTCAGCATCGCCGTCGATATCGTGTAGAACATCCGCATGCCGCTTCGCTCTCTTCAGCCGCCGCCGCCGACGTGCCTGCTTCTCGCCATCGTCTCGATGGCGGCCATCTGCCTCCCATCGCTACCGACAGCCGCCGACGCGCGCTTCGCCCGCCTGTCGGAGCCCGGCATCGTCGCCATCGTGCGCCACGCCCATGCGCCCGGAACTGGAGATCCCGCGTCGTTCACGCTCGACGACTGTGCCACCCAGCGCAATCTCGGCGCGAGGGGCAGGCAGCAGGCGCGGGAGATCGGCGCGGCGATCCGGACCGCCGGCGCGACCGTCGACCGCGTGCTCACGAGCCAATGGTGCCGCTGCCGCGACACGGCCAGGCTCCTCGACCTCGGCCCGGTCGAGGACCTCCCCGCGCTCGACTCATTTTTTCGAAGCCCGGCCCGTGCCGACCGGCAGACCGCCGACTTGCGGCAATTCCTGTTTCGTCTGCCGCCGGGAGAGACCGTTATCATGGTCACCCACTATGTGAACATCAGGGCACTCACCGGCCTCGGCGTCGCTTCGGGCGAGGTCGTCCTGCTCAAGATCGGGCGCGACGGCACGATTTCCGCGGTCGACGAAATCCTCATCGCCCCGCAACGGTGAGATCGCACCCGGCAGGGCGGGCAAATTCGCGCTTCGCATCGCTCGCCAAACCGGGCCGCTCCCCGAAGCCTGGCGATTCCGGGCGCTGCTTTCGGCGCGCGCTCATCGGCGGCGACGGGTATCCGGCGGAGCGGCGAAAAGGCGGGCTATCCTGCGCGGAACCCTGCCGTCGATGAACAGCAAACCCAGACCGATGATTGCGGCCCCCGCGATCTCGAACGCGAGGATCGGCTCCGAGAGGAACAGGTTCCCCAGCAGCAGCGCGGTCACCGGCATCAGCAGCGTGACCAGCATGACGTTGCTGCCCCCGGCGCGGACCAGGATCTCGAAGAAGACGATGTAGGCAAGCGCGGTCCCGAACACGGCCAGCGCCGCCAGGGCCAGCCAGATCCCGACCCCGGGCATGGGCAGCGTCCATGGCCGATCGACGACGGCGACCGCGACCGAGATGACGAGGGTCGACGACACGAGCTGGCAGGTCGCGGAGTCGAGCGGCGCGACGTCGGCCAGGTGCCGGCGGCCCCAGAGCGCGGCAAATCCGTAGCTGAGCGCGGCGGAGAGGCAGAGGCCGATCCCCAGAAGCCTCGCATCTTCCGAAAGCGCGTCCGGCCGCGCGATAACGGCCACGCCGACGATCCCCAGCAGCACGCCGACCGCCCGGTTCGCCGTCAGCCTTTCCTCCCGGAACGACGCCATCACCAGGGCCGTGAACAAAGGCGTCATGCCGTTCATGATGGACGCCAGACCGACGCTGACCATGGTCTGCCCTGCATTCAGGAGGCTGAACGGCAGCACGTTGTTGAGCAGGCCCATGACCAGGAAGGGCGTCCAGGCGGACAGGCCGCACGGCAGCGAGCGACCGAGAGACCGCAACAGCACCAGGAGAACCGCCGCGGCGATCCCGACACGGGCCAGCACCACCGTCAGCGGCGGGAGTTCGGCCACCGCGACGCCGACGCAGAAGAAGGCGCCGCCCCACAGGACCGAGAGCAGGACCAGGAGGCCCCACTCCGTGCGGTTCATGGTCTTGGGTTCCTGCATCCGAAATCCCGGCAAACCCGGCCCGGTGGCCGCCACGGTCACGGCGGCACGATTGCAGGACGATGCCGGCTTCGTCATTCCGAATCTTGCTGCGGTGTTGGGGTGCCGCGATACGAGCCCCGAAGCGTCGCGGGTACCGCCGACCGGGAGGTCGTTCGCGGTCGAGCAATTCGGTCGTCCGGCGTATTGGACGGTCCGGGAGACCTCCTTCGACCCGCGCCCCGCCGTCAGCCTCCCGCCGGGACGAACAGGGTCTCCACATCCATCGCCTCGGCGATGAAGTCCTGGTCGCGCAGATAGCGCACCAGCGCCTCCAGGGTCGGGCGGTTGGGCTCGACTCCGTAGGGCCAGGGATCGCCGCCGTCGAAGATCTCGTCGATTTCGTCCAGATCGGAGACCAGGAACGGCAGCATGTAGCGCTGGGCGGCGGAGACCCGCATGCGTTCCAGCGCCAGCGCCTTCGACGCCTCGAAGGCGTCGTAGAGGGATCCGGCGATCCAGGGATGCTCCTCGTGGATCTCCCGCTTGATCGCCACCAGATGCATGATCGGGTGGATCCGCCGCCTGCGGTAAAGCTCTTTCTCGACCTCGCGGAAATCCGGGAACAGGCGGACCACGTCCGGGTGGGTGCGGAGCGACTCGGGCAGCCGCGAGCCGAGCAGCGCGTCGATCTCGCCGTCGGCTAGCATGTCGCTCAGCGAGCGCCCGGTCTCGTTCTGCACGACGCGCGCCGGCTTGAGCAGCGCCGGCGCCGAGGGCGTGCCGTGCGTTCCCGCCTTCTCGACCGCGCCCTGGACCCATTCGACGGTCGAGAGGTCGACGCCGTAATCCTCGGCGAGATGGCCGCGGCACCAGACCGCCGCGGTCTGGGTGTAGAGCGGCACGCCGATGCGCTTGCCTTCCAAATCCTTCGGCCCGGCGATGCCGGCATTGCGGTTGATGCAGAAGAAGCCGTGGCGGAACGCCTTGGACGGGAACACCGGGATCGCGACGAATCGGCGGTCGCCGACCGCCGTCATCGAGATGAACTCCGACGAGGAAAGCTCCGAGACGTCGAAGCCGTTCCCGCCCATCATCCGGTCGAAGATCTCGCGCGGCGCGTCGATCCCGACGAACTCGAGGTCGATCCCCTCGGGCGCGACCTCGCCCGACTTGAGCGCGTCCATGCGGTCGTAGTTGCCGCACGCGAAGTTCAGATTGAGAGCCATCCCGTCCCCCGTGTCGCCGGAGGTCGTTCTAGGGTAGCTTCGCCGGAGCGTCCAGAGCCACGCCGAACGGGAGCGGCCGATACCCATGTCCGACAGGTTTGCCAGCTACGAGCGTCTCGAATTCTCCCGCCCCGATCCCGGGATCCTCGAAATCGTCCTCAACAACCCCGCGCGGCTGAACGCGGCGGACGCGGCGATGCACGCCGAGCTTTCCAGGGTCTGGGGCGACGTGGACCGGGATCCCGATACCCGGGTCGCGCTGATCCGGGGCGCGGGCGAGGCGTTCTCCGCCGGCGGCGACCTCGACCTCGTGGAGGAGATGACGCTCGACTACGAGACCCGCATCCGCGTCTGGCGCGAGGCGAAGGACATGGTCTACGGCATGGTCGAATGCTCCACCCCCGTGGTGTCGGCGATCAGGGGGCCGGCGGTGGGGGCGGGGCTGGTCTGCGCGCTGCTGGCCGACATTTCGGTCGCGGCGAAGACGGCGCGGCTGATCGACGGCCACACGCGGCTCGGCGTCGCGGCCGGCGATCACGCGGCGATCGTCTGGCCGCTGCTCTGCGGCATGGCCAAGGCGAAATACTATCTGCTGCTCTGCGAGGCGGTGAGCGGCGAGGAGGCGGAACGGATCGGGCTGGTCTCGCTCGCCGTGGACGACGAGGCGGTGCTCGACACCGCCCGCGACGTCGCCCGCAAGCTCGCCCGCGGCGCGCCGAGCGCGATCCGCTGGACCAAGCACACGCTCAACAACTGGCTCAGGCTGGCGGGGCCGACCTTCGACGCCTCGCTGGCGCTCGAATTCCTCGGCTTCGGCGGCCCCGAGGTCCGGGAGGGCGTCGCCAGCCTCAAGGAGAAGCGCCGCCCCGACTTCATCGGCGGCGGGGGCTAGAACCGGCCGATCGGGATGGTGTAGGTCAGGCCGAGCGTCTCGGCGCCCGGGTTGTCGTCGCCGAACAGCTCGGCGTGCGAGATGTGGTGGAACGAGACCCCGATCCTCGACCCGTCGTCCAGCCTGTAATGCACGTCGAACCCGGTGCGGAACTGGACGGCGCCGCCGAGGTCCTTGCCGTCGCCCTCGACGGGATAGGCGGCGAGCGAGGAGTTGAACGAGATCAGCAGGCGGTCCGTGAAAGCGATGTCGTGCCGGAACCCGGCATAGCCGAGGATGCCGCCGTCGGTGGTCCCGGCCATCCCGAGCAGCGGCCCGGTGCGCAGGACCCAGAGCGCGGGCCGGTACTCGATCCGGAACATCCCGGCGGTGTTTTCGGCGTCGTGGACGTCGAATATGCCGGTGCCGAAGGTGACGGCGTCGGGCTCGTCGTCCTGGGGCGGACCGGCCGCCAGGCCGTAGGCGAGGAACGCCGCGCCGCCCAGCACGATCCCGGTCGCCGCCTTGTCGGCGCGCGCCGTCCCCGGAGCGGCGGCGAACGCGGCGAGAAGCGAAAACGCGATGGCGAGAAGACGATACCCTGACACCCGGCCCTCCTTGAACGGCGGCCCATCTTAGGCGGGGGCGAGGCTGATGCAATCGACGGCGGGCGGCGATAACCTGCTTCGCCCGGGGGAGGCGGCACGCGCCGATGGATGACGCCGCGACACATCGCGAATCCCGCACGGCCGGACGGCGGAACCTGCTCGTCTTCTGCGCGGTCTCGGCGATCGCCGGCGCCATCCTCTACCGCTTCCCGTCCATCGATTTGTTCTTCGCCGGCCTCTTCCACGATCCGGGCAACGGGTTCCCGGCGGCGCGCGACCCCGACGTCCAAGCGATCCGCAAGGCGTTCCTGTGGGCCGGTTACGTCGCGTTCGCGGCAATCCTGCTCTCCCTCGCCGCGCGCCATCTCTGGGGCCGCTATCTGTTCGGTCTCACGCGGCGCTCGATCTGCTTCCTCGTCGTCTTCTCGATCCTCGGGCCGGGGCTGATCGTCAACCACGTGTTCAAGGACCACTGGGACCGCGCCCGGCCGCGCGCCGTCGTCGAGTTCGGCGGCGACAAGACGTTCACCCCGCCGCTCGCGATCGCCGACCAGTGCGAGACCAACTGCTCGTTCGTCTCGGGCGAGGCGAGCTACGGCTTCGCCTTCGCCGCGCTCGCGTTTCTCGTGGCGCCGCGCTGGCGGCGGCGGGTATTCTGGGCAGCGATAGGGTTCGGCTCGATCGTGGGCGCGTTCCGCATGCTGGTGGGCGCGCATTTTCTGAGCGACGTGTTCTTCGCCGGGGTGTTTACCGTCGCCATGGCGTGGTACGCCCATCGCGAGATCGTGCTGGGCGGGCGGCTCGACCGGGCGATGGACCGGTTGGCGGACCTCTTGGGGATACCGCGCGATCCGGTCGCGGCACGACGGATTACGGAAGGGTGACGGGAATGACGGTTTATCGCGGCTTCGACCGGGAGACGCTCGACATCGAATACCGGGCGCGCGGCACCGTGCCAGTGGACGTGTTCGAGGCGGCGATCGCCCGCTACGCGTCCGACAGCGCTCGCGCGCGCGAGGCCCTGGAATGCCGGGAGGACGTGCGCTACGGCGAGAGCGCCGACGAGGTGGTCGACATCTTCCCGGCGGGCGGCGGCGCGCCGGTCCTGTTCTTCATCCACGGCGGCTACTGGCGGATGCTGAGCCAGAAGGAGAGCGCCTTCATGGCCGAGTGCTTCGTCGGTCTCGGCGCCGCCGTGGTGACGGTGAATTACAGCCTCGCGCCAGGGGCGAGCCTCGATACCATCGTCGCGCAATGCCGCCGGGCACTCGCCTGGACCCGGAACAACGCCGCCTCGTTCGGCGCCGACCCCGAGCGGATCTTCGTGACCGGAAGCTCCGCCGGAGGGCATCTGACCGGCGCGATGATCTCGGGCGGCTGGCACGCGGAATTCGGCGTGCCCGAGGACATCGTGAAGGGCGCCTGCGCGCTGTCCGGCATCTTCGACCTCGAGCCGATCCGCCTCTCGGAGGTCAACGAATGGGCGAAGCTCGACGCGGCGGCGGCGCGGCGGAACAGCCCGATCCACAACCTGCCCGAGAAGGGCTGCCCGCTGATCGTCTCCTACGGCGGCAACGAGACCTCGGAGTTCAAGCGCCAGACCGACGACTACGCCGCCGCCTGGCGCGCGAAGGGCTTCGCCGCCGAATATATCGACCTGCCGGAAACCAACCATTTCGACATCGTCTTCGAATACCAGAACCCCGACGGGCGCCTGACCCGCGCGGTCCGCGCCGCGATGGGGCTGTGACCCGGAGAGAGAGCGGGAGGCCGCGATGGGCAAGATACTGAGCGCCGAACAGATCGCCGCCTTCGAGCGGGACGGCTATGTGTTCCCGGTCGAGGCGATGAGCGCCGCGGACGCCCGCGCGCTGGGCCGCCGCATCGAGGACTACGAGCGCGAGGCGGGCGTCGATGCGACCAAGCAGCTCCGCGTCAAGGGCCACCTCGTCTTCCCCTGGCTGGTCGAGCTGTCGCGCCACCCGGCGATCCTCGACGCGGTCGAGGACCTGCTCGGCCCCGACATTTTCGTCTACATGTCGACCTTCTGGTTCAAGGGCGCGGGCGATCCGTCCTACGTCTCCTGGCACCAGGATTCGGCCTATTACGGGCTCGACCCGCACGAGGAGGCGACGGTCTGGTTCGCCTTCAGCGATTCCACGCCCGAGAGCGGCTGCGTCCGGGTGATCCCGGGCAGCCATCGCGGCGAGGAGCTGGTCCATGTCGAGACCTACGACAAGGACAATTTGCTGTCGCGCGGCCAGACGCTGGACGGGATCGACGACTCGGGCGCGGTCGACCTCGTACTCCGCGCCGGGCAGTTCTCGATCCACCACGAGCGCCTGGTCCACGGCTCGGAGCCCAACCGCAGCGCGTGGCGCCGGATGGGGATTTCCTTCATCTACATCCCGAGCCATGTCCGGTCCGTCATCGGCCGGCGCTCGGCGCTGCTGGTGAGGGGCGAGGACCGTCACGGCAACTGGGACGCCGATCCCGAGCCCCGCTTCGACCTCGATCCCGTCTGCGTCGAGACCATGGAACGCAGCCTCGCCGGCTACATGGACCGCGCGGTCGAACAGGAGGCGACCCGGGAGGCGTAGGCGGGGGCGGTCCCTCGAAACGGCGCCTGCGGCGCCTACTCGGGATGAGGGAAGTTCTTGGCCGCCGCAACCCACACCTCACCCTGAGTAGCGGCTAAGCGGCGTATCGAAGGGGGATCATAAAGGCTACTCGATGCGGGGGCTCGGGACGCGGATTTCGGCGCGCCGGCGTCTGCCCCGTCGCCGTTCCCTCTGTCGCCCCGCTTTCCCCCGCCGTCATGCCCGGACTTGTTCCGGGCATCCACGTCTTGCGGCATCGCGGTGCG
>JAPPIT010000160.1 GCA_028820505.1 Defluviicoccus sp. | reverse complement strand
GGGGGCACTGGTTGCCCGTAAAAATGGCGGGGCTTCACGCCGGGGCGGTTGCGGCGTGCGGGTGGAGGCCCGCCCGGCCCGTTGGCGCGCGGGGCTAAATGAAAAGGGGGCACCGGCTTGTCCTCCGGCGCCCCCACTTCCCCACTATGCGAAATATGGTGTCGGTCGCGTCCCGGGTCAAGAGGGAAATTATCCGAAGGAGGAAAATTCTTCGTTTTCGTCCTCGTCCTCGGCCTCTTCTTTCCCCATCCGGTTCTCCGGGTTGACGCGGATCGCCGCCGACATCCGGGTCTCGGGGTAGGGCTTGTCGACCCAGCCGGCGATCTCGGCGTAGCGGTGGAGCGCCGCGCGGATGTGCTCGATGGCGCTGCCGTGGCGCATGCGGTACCAGCCCTCGACCTCGCGCAGGCCGTGATTGTCGACCACGATGTCGAGGATCAGCTGGAGCCGCGTGGTGCGGATCGCGCCGGCCGCGACGGTGACCGCCATCTCGCGCGCCCAGGGCCGGTAGCGGAGCCGCCAGGCGGCCTCCTCCGCGCGCGTCAGCCGCTCGACCGGGTCGACGAACGCGGCCCGCCTCTTGCGCCCGCCGACCGGCGAGAAGGCGCTCGTCGCGGGGAACAGCCCGCGCCCGAACGCCTCCCAGACCCGGCGCACCTCGAGCGCGGCGCGCACCTGCTCGCGGCCGAGCCGGCCCTCCTGGGCCAGCCGGCGCACGAGGTCGCGGCGGAGCTTCGCCGCGGTCTCGCGGGTGGGCCCGGACTCTTCCCGGGCCGGGCGGGGTTCGGATCGCGCTTTTCGTGCCATGGTGTCTCCCTTCTTCTGGCGGTTTCAGGCGGATTGCCGGACGCTCGGCCCGGTCGCGAACGCGCGGGACAGCGGCGCGATCCCCGGATAGGGGATGGCGACTCCGGCCCGGCGGGCGGCGCGGATCAGGTCGGGGACCGATGCCGGCGCGCCGTCGAGCGCGTAGCCCGCCACCGTCGCGGTCACCCGCCCGCCGAGCGCCTCCAGCGCGCGCCGCAGCGGCGGCGAGGGCAGGGGAGGGAGCCCGGCTTCCGCTTCGACCTCCTCGTCCGGCTCCGCGACCGGGACGCGTCCGACGCGCCGGATCTCGTCGAGCGCTGCCTCCAGGGCGTCGGCCGGGATGCCGAAAGTCCATTCGAGGCGATCGAGCTCGACGCCGGTCGAGGCCAGCCGGTCGAGGCGTTTCGCCGCCGACCTCGAAAGCCGCTTGCGATTTTCCCGCATATGCGCTATCTCCTGCTCATATCTGATCTGCCCATTTTTCCTGATAGGAAAAACTATGTCAAGAGGCAATGGGCATAAAAATGCAACCGGAGGATGCAGGCGATGGCGCTCCGACCCGACGGAACGGCGATTTCCAACCGGATCAGGCAGTGGCGCAAGCGGCGCGGGCTGACGCTCCAGGTGCTTGCCGGCATGCTCGGCACCTCGGCCGGGCATCTGCACAAGTGGGAGACCGGCAAGGTCTCGATCACGCTCGACCGGCTGGTCGACGTGGCGACCGCGCTGGACTGCAACGTGCTCGACCTGGTCGAGGGGCTGGCCAACGTGCCGGTGGTCGGCAGGGTGGGCGCGGGGGCCGAGGTCTACGCCATCGACGACCACGCGCAGGGCCAGGGAATCCGCATGGTTCGCTGCCCCAACGGGCTCGACGCGCAGCAAACCGTGGCGGTCGAGGTCGAGGGCGATTCGATGCTCCCCATCGAGGAGGGGTGGCTGCTCTTCTACACCCGCGACTACGAGGGGGTGCCGTCGGAATGCCTCGGCAAGCTGTGCATCGTGCAGCTCGCCGACGACGGGCCGCGCTACGTCAAGCGGGTCAAGCCGGGCCGCGAGAAGGGGACGTTCAACCTCTACTCCACCAACGCCCGCGAGATGGAGGACATCGCGCTCGCCTGGGCCGCCCCGGTGCTCGACGCGCGTCCGCCCGTGCCCGAGGAGGAAGGCTGAGCGCGCACGGCCCGGTTTGCCCGAAAAGGGAAAGCGGCCGCGTCCGATTTGCTGTATGGGACCATTTCGGGACCGAGGCTGGACGCGAGGGAAGGCCGATTCGGCTTCGGCTCACGCTCCGCCGTGCCGCCCCATTCCCGCTGGCGTCCCGCGCCGGGCTCGGCCAAGATGACGGGCGGTTTCCGGGGAGGGTGACGGGATGAGCGAGCTCTGGCAACTCACCGCGGCCGAGGCGGGGCGCGGGATCGCCGCCGGCGAGATCACGTCGGAGGCGCTGGTGCGGTCCTGCCTGGACCGGATCGCCGGCCGCGACGCCGACGTCGAGGCGTGGGCCCATCTCGATCCCGACTACGCCGTCGCCGGCGCGCGCGCGGCCGACGCGTCGCCGTCCGGGGGCCCACTGCACGGCGTGCCGTTCGGGGTCAAGGACGTGATCGATTCGGGCGAGTTGCCGACCGAGTACGGCGCGCCCGCGATCCACGCCGGCCACCGGCCCGACCGCGACGCGGCCTGCGTCGCCGCGATGCGGGCGGCCGGCGCGGTGCTGATGGGCAAGACCGTCTCCACCGAGTTCGCCACCTTCCAGCCCGGCAAGACCAGGAACCCGCACAACCCCGCCCACACGCCCGGCGGCTCGTCCAGCGGTTCCGCCGCGGCGGTCGGCGCCTCGATGGTGCCGATCGCCTTCGGCAACCAGACCGCGGGGTCGCTGATCCGCCCGGCCGCGTTCTGCGGCGTCGTCGGGCTCAAGCCGACCCACGGGACGGTCGACCTCACGGGCATCCTGCCGCTCGAGCCGAGCTTCGACACGCTGGGCTACATGGCGCGCTCGGTCGACGACGTGGCGCTGTTCTACGACACCGTGCGCGGCGCGGCGCCGGCGGTTCCGGCGGACGGGCTCGACCGCGCGCCGAGGGTCGGGCTGTGCCGCACCCATCACTGGAAGAAGGCCGACGCCGTCTGCCGCGGAGCGGTCGAGCGCGCCGCCGCCAGGTTCGCCGATCTCGGCGCCGACGTTGCCGAAATCGACCTGCCGGACGAGTTCGCGGCGATCCCGGACAGCCACCGGGTGATCCTCAACGCCGGCCTCACCCAGAGCCTCGCCAGGCAGTACGCCGACCGCCGCGACCGGCTGAGCGAGCGGCTGCGCGGCATGATCGAGGAGGGGCTCGGCTACGACGAGGCCACCGTCGAGGCGGCGCGGACCCACACGAGGGCGTGCCGCGCGGCGGCCGGGGACGCGTTCGGCGACCGCGACGTGCTGCTCACCCCGAGCGCGCCGGGCGAGGCGCCGGAAGGGCTCGGCATGACCGGCGATCCGATCTTCCAGACGACGTGGACGCTCTTGCACCTGCCCTGCGTCACGCTCCCCTTCGCCACCGGGCCGAACGGGCTTCCGATCGGGGTGCAGCTGATCGGGAGCCGCGGCGAGGACGCCGCCGTTCTCGCCGTCGCCAAATGGTTCCACGGGCGGATGTGAGCGAGGCTCCGCGCGCCCCCGACGCCGCCGGCCGCGCCGCGCGGCTCGCCGCGCCGCTCCTGATCGGCATCGCCGTCCTCGCCGCCTGGGAAGGCGCGGTGCGCGCCTGGGAGGTCAAGCACTACGTCCTGCCGGGGCCGGTGCTGATCGCGGAGACCCTGGCGAAGGACTGGCAGACCCTGCTGCCGTCGCTGCTCAACACCATGAAGACGGCGGTCGGCGCGTTCGTGTGCGCCGCGCTCGGCGGGCTCGGCATCGCGGTCTTGTTCGCGCGCTCGCGCTGGCTGGAGGCGAGCCTGTTCCCCTACGCGGTGATCGTCCAGGTCACGCCGGTGGTCTCGATCGCGCCGCTGATCATCATCTGGGTCGAGGACGTCGAGATCGCGCTCCTGATCTGCGCCTGGATCGTGGCGTTCTTCCCGGTCGTCGCCAACACGACGCTCGGGCTCAAGAGCGCGGACCACAATTTGCTCAACCTGTTCGAGCTCTACGGCGCGAGCCGGCGCCAGGTGCTGTGGCGGCTCCGCCTGCCGGGCGCGCTGCCGCACTATTTGTCCTCGCTCCGGATCGCCGGCGGGCTCGCGCTGATCGGCGCGGTGGTGGCGGAGTTCGTGGCCGGCGCCGGCGGCGCCGCGTCGGGGCTCGCCTGGCGGATCCTCGAATCGGGCTACCGGCTCAACATCCCGCGCATGTTCGCGGCGCTGCTGCTGATCTCGCTCGCCGGGATCGCGATCTTCGCCGCCCTCGGCTGGCTGCAGCACGCGGTGCTGCGGCGCTGGCACGAAAGCGCGGCGGTCCGGGAGAATTAGAGCCTGTCCGTTTCAGATAGAAGCGCCTTTACCTCTGCCTCCTCACCGTCATGGTCGGCCTTCGCCGACCATGACGGAAGAGAACGGATGAAGCGGTTCCAACCAAAACGGATACGCTCTAGGGGGCGATTACGCGCTGGCCGGGGCGTCCGGGTCCGTCCGGCGCACGAAACCGTCGCTCAGACCCTCGATTCGCGCCATCTGTCCCTCCACCTGTCCCATCCGCTCCTCGACCCGTCCCATCCGTTCGCGCAGCCCGGATATCTCGCCGACAAGAGTCCGGCGATCGTCCGCCAACCGGTCGATCCTCTTGTCCAGGCGTTGTTCCATGCCGGCATTGATGCGCCAAACGAACAGGCCCAGGGCGACGCCGACGCCGAGCATGGTGAGGATCTCGTCGCTCACCCCGTGACGCTCCCGGCCGTCAGGTCGCCGAGGCGCCCGCGCATCTCGCCGCGGAACTCGGACAGTTCGCGGGCGAGCGACTGATGATCCCTGGCGAGGTCGTCGACCTTTTCTTCCAGCCGGACGAACTTGTCCTCCAGCCTGTCGAACCTGCCCTCGAGCCTGTCGAACCTGCCTTCCAGAGCGTCGAATCTGCTCTCGAGCCCTTCGAATCTACCCTCCAGTCCGCCGAACCTGCCCTCGAGTCCTTCGAATCTACCCTCGAGCCCATCGAACCTGCTCTCGAGCCCTTCGAATCTGCCCTCCAGTCCGCCGAACCTGCCCTCCAGTCCGCCGAACCTGCCTTCGAGCCGAACCAACTGGCGGAACATGAACAGGGCGAACGACCCGCCCGTCGCCAGCAGCGTCGCGCCGACCCCGAGCATGGTGACGATCTCGTTGCTCACGCGGCGCCGCTCCCCGCGGG
Organism: Defluviicoccus sp.; assembly: GCA_028820505.1. Lineage (GTDB taxonomy): Bacteria > Pseudomonadota > Alphaproteobacteria > MPNO01 > MPNO01 > MPNO01. The sequence goes on along the minus strand of JAPPIT010000160.1, from coordinate 512 downwards.
CAGATCGCCGAGGCGCCCGCGCATCTCGCCGCGGAATTCGGAAAGCTCGCGGGCGAGCGACTGGTGATCCCTGGCGAGATCGTCGACCTTTTCTTCCAGCCGGACGAACCTGCTCTCGAGCCTGTCGAACCGGCCCTCGATTCCGCCCATCCTGCCTTCGAGGCGAACGAACTGGCGGAACATGAACAGGGCGAACGATCCGCCCGACGCCAGCAGCGTCGCGCCGACGCCGAGCATGGTGACGATCTCGTTGCTCACGCGGCGCCGCTCCCCGCGGGCAGATCGCCGAGGCGGCCGCGAATCTCGCCGCGCAGTTCGGAAAGTTCGCGGGCGAGGGACCGACGATCCTGAGCAAGGGCGTCGATCTTGCGGTCGAGCCGGTCAGTGACCCGCCAGATGAACAGGCCCAGGGCAATTCCGACCCCGAGCATGGTGAGGATCTCGTCGCTCATACGGTCAATATAGATGCCGTAATGGGGCTTGGCGCTCATCGGCATCGTCGGAGCTGTAGC
>JAPPIT010000167.1 GCA_028820505.1 Defluviicoccus sp. | reverse complement strand
CCGTGTTTCGAGGGCACCCGGCCTCGACCCGGACAACAAGTTAGCGCCCATGGGAACGAGTCCGGGCATGACGGCGGGGGACGGAGACGGGATGGAGAACCGGTCCGGGGGTTGGGGCCGAAATCGGGCATGGGACGATTCGAGGGGTCTGGCGGCCGATTTGGGCGTGGAATCGGAAACGGGAAAAAGCGCCCCGATTTCCGGGGCTTGGCGACCGATTTATCCTGAACAAGCATTTTTTCTTGACTCGGGACGCGTTTCGGGGTATATTTGCCAGAGTCGAGAAGTGGGGGCGCCGGAGATTCCGGCGCCCCTTTTTCGTGCCCGCGCCCCCTGCAACGCAAAACGGAGTATCGCCGCCATGGACGATGGCCCTTTCGGGGATCTCGATCCCGTCGACCCCGCGACCGTCCGGAAGAGCGAGCCGGTCGATTTCCCGCCCTGGCTCGTGGCGCGGAAAGCCGCGACAGGCCGGTATCGCGCCGGGGCGGTGGGCCGGCTGCCGGCCGGGGAAACACGTGAAGCGCATTTCGGGCCTCCCGTGCCCCCGCCTGCTACACTCCGCTTGAATCGGGAGCGGCTCCGTCATACGCTCCCCACATACTGTCAGTATGCTGATCAATCGGTCCCGCCAATGAACCCAACGCACGGCCTCACCGCACCCCCCTGGCGCGTGGGCGTCGATGTCGGCGGCACGTTCACCGACCTCGTCGTCGCGGACGCGGGCGGGCGGACGGCGGTGTTCAAGGTGCCTTCGGTGCCGGAGGATCCGGGCGCGGGGGCGATCGCGGCGCTGGAGAAGGCGTGCGCGGCGCTGGGCCTCAGCCTCGCCTCCTTCCTGGGCGACTGTGCGTTCTTCCTGCACGGCTCGACGGTGGCGACCAACACGCTGCTGGAGGGCAAGGGCGGGCGCGTCGGACTGCTGACGACGGCCGGGTTCCGCGACTCGCTCGAGGCGCGGCGCGGCCTGCGCAAGGACCCGTGGGACCACCGCACCCCCTACCCGCCGGTCCTGGTGCCGCGCTATCTCCGGCTGCCGGTGCGCGGGCGGATCGGCGCCGACGGGGGCGAGATCGAGCCGGTCGAACTCGACGACGTGCGCGCGGCCATCGACACCTTCCGCGAAGAGGGGGTGGACTCGGTCGCGGTCTGCCTGATCAACAGCTTCAAGAACCCGGCGCACGAGCACGCCGTCGCGGAGGTGGTGCGCCAGTCCGGGCTCTGCCGCTGGGTCTCGGTCTCGGCCGACATCGTGCCGATCATGGGCGAGTACGAGCGCGCCTCGACCATCGCGGTCAACGCCTACGTCATGCCGCGCGTGGCGGACTATCTCGCGGCGCTCGCCGACCGGTTGGCGGGGCTCGGGCTCAAGACCCGCCTCCTGATGCTGCAGAGCAACGGCGGCGCGGCCTCGCTCGACCAGCTGATCGAGCAGCCGGTGAACCTGCTGCTGTCCGGCCCGTCGGCGGGCGTCGGCGCGATCCAGCACCTCGCCAGGGGGCTCGGCGAAGGCAACCTGGTCAGCATGGAGATCGGCGGGACGAGCTGCGACGTGATGCTGATGAGCGAGGGGCGCGTCGCGATCACGGATTCGCTCTCGGTCGCCGACTACGACCTGGTCACCCCCTCGGTCGACATCCACACCGTGGGCGCGGGCGGCGGCACCATCGCGGGCATCGACGCCGCCGGCATGATGTACGCGGGTCCCCAGGGGGCGGGCGCGCGGCCGGGACCGGCGGCCTACGGGCTCGGCGGCACGCGGCCCACCGTCACCGACGCGCACATGGTGCTCGGCCGGCTGCGCCCGGGGCCCTATGCCGGCGGCTCGGTCACGCTCGACCTCGAAGCCGCCGAGCGCGCGATTGCGGAGAAGGTCGCGGAACCGCTCCGCATCCCGCTCGCCGAGGCGGCGGCCGGCATCATCCGCATCGTCGAGCAGAACCTGCTGCACGCCGTCGAGCGCATCTCGATCCAGCGCGGCTACAACCCCGGCCGTTTCATCCTCGTCGCCTGCGGCGGGGCGGGGCCGATGCACGGGGCGAGCGTGGGCCGCATGCTGGGGGCGCGGGCGGTCTACGTGCCGCGCCAGGCGGGCGCCTTCTGCGCGATCGGGATGCAGCACGCCGACGTGCGCCGCGATTTCGTCCAGGTCGTCATGCGCGAGCTCGCCGACGGGGTGGGCGGGGCGCTGGCGGACGGATACGCGGGGCTGGAGGCGCAGGCGGCCGACGCGCTGAAGCGCGAAGGGTTCGAGCCCGGCGACACACGCTTCGGCCACGAGCTCGACCTGCACTACGAGGGCCAGCAATGGGACGTGCGCGTCGCGCTCGCCCCCGACGCCGCGCCGGACGAGATCCGGGCCGCCTTCGAGGCCGAGTACGACCGGCAATACGGCCACACCAACCCGGGCGGGCGGATCAACGTCTCCAACCTCCGGGTGGTCGGCATCGGCAAGCTGCCGCCGCTCGCCGAGATCGTGTTCGAGACCGTCGAGCGGCGGGCCGAGCCGGTGTCCACGCGCCCGGTCTACGACGAGGCGGCGGGCGGCTTCCTCGAGACCGCGATCCATGACGGCGCGGCGATGCGGCCGGGCGATTTCGTCGACGGCCCCGCGGTGATCGAGGAGGAGACCACGACGGTCGTGATAGGCTCCGGCGAGCGCTGCGCGGTCGATAAGCTCGACAACTACCTGATAACCTTCCGCGAGGAGGGGTAGGGTATGCTCGTCTCGTTGCCCCCTGTCGTCATGGTCGGCGAAGGCCGACCATCCACGTTTTGTTTTTTGGTCTGCCATGGACGAAGAAAAACTCGTGGATGGTCGGCCTTCGCCGACCATGACGCGCCGCAAGAGGTGCGACCATGACCCAAACGAACCTCGACCCCGTCATCCTCGCGCTGACCCAGAACCGGCTCGACCACATCTCGCACCAGATGGGCTGGGTCATGGTCCGCACCGCGCGGAGCCCGATCTTCAGCCAGGCGCACGACTTCTCCTGCTTCATCGCCGGGCCGAACGGCGAGGTGGTGAGCCAGGCCGACGGAATCCCGATCCATACCGGCAGCGGCGGGTTCGGGGTCCGCGCGATCCTGCGCGACTTCGGCGACGTCATGGCGGAAGGCGACGTCTACCTCCTCAACGACCCGTGGCAGGCGGGCGGCAACCACCTGCCCGACTGGGTGATCGCGCGGCCGATCTTCGCCGGCGGGGCGTTCGTCGGGCTCACCTGCAACCGGGCGCACCAGTCCGACATCGGCGGCGGCGCGGCGGGCGCCTACAACCCGTCGGCGACCGAAGTGTTCCACGAGGGCATCCGCCTGCCGGTGCTGCGCCTCGTCGAGGCCGGGACGATGCGGGACGACCTCTGGAAGCTGCTGATGCTGAATACGCGGACGCCGCATTTGCTCGACGGGGATCTGCGGGCGATGCTGGGCTCGACCCGGATCGGCATGGAGCGGGTCGCCGCGCTCGCCGACGAACTCGGGCCGGGCACCGCGCTCGACTATTTCACCGGCGTGCTCGACCACGCCGACCGCTGCGTGCGCGCCGAGATCGCGAAGATGCCGGACGGCGTCTACGAGGCCGAGGACCGCTCGGACAACGACTGCTTCGAGCTGCGCGACGTGACCGTCCGGGTGAAGGCGACGATCGAGGGCGACCGGCTGGCCATCGACTTCACCGGCACCGACGACCAGATCCGGGGCTTCAAGAACTCGTCGCTCGGCAACACGCACTCGGCGGTCTACACCGCGCTCGCCTCATTCCTCGACCCCAGCCTGCCGCACAACGAGGGCGCGTTCCGCTGCGTCGATATCCATGCGCCGGAGGGCAGCATCGTCAACGCCGAGGAGGGCGCGCCGACGACGATGTGCACCGTCTTCTTCGCGCACGAGATCATCCACGCGGTGTGGAAGGCGCTCGCCCAGGCCGACCCCGCGCGGGGCTGCGCGGGCTGGGCCAAGAACGTGTTCGGCATCTCGGTCGGGCGCGAAGCGAACGGCAACCGCTACGTCTTCTATCACGGCGCGGCGGCGGCCGGCGCCGGCGCGGTCGACGGGCGCGACGGGTTCAACCAGATCGGCCATGTCTGCACGCTGGGCGGGCTCACCATGCCCAACGTCGAGGTCTACGAGCAGCTCTACCCCGTCCTCTTCCACCGCCAGGAGTTCCGCGCGGACGCCGCCGGGCCGGGCCGCTGGCGTGGCGGCAGCGGCGCCGACTACGAGGTGGAGATCCTGACCGACGCGACCCATTCCTTCCGGGGCGAGGGGCTGGAGTACGAGACCGGCTACGGGGTGAACGGCGGGGGCGCGGGGGCGCCCGGCCACATGCATCTCCGCTTCGCCGACGGAAACACGCGGAAGGCGCCCAAGTTCGGGCTGGAATCGACCGGGCCGGTTCGCTTCGTGACGCAATCGCCCGGGGGCGGGGGCTGGGGCGACCCGCTGGAGCGCGAGCCCGGCATGGTGCTCAGGGACTTCCGCGACGGGATCCTCTCGGCCGACACCATGCGCGAAATATACGGCGTGGTGGCGGCGGACGGCGGCCGCGCGGTCGACGAGGAAGCGACCGGGGCGCTCCGGGCGGCGATGCGGAACGGGGGCGGGTAGCGTATTCGGTCGCGCCTTGTGGCTCCGGCGAGAAAAAATTTCGTACCACATCGAGCCACGGATCGACGGAAGGCGTGGGCACAGGTCGAGCCTCAGTGTAGACCAGCGGTTCGCCGGAGAAATCGACCAAGACACTGGTCAATTCCAGGAGCGGTACGGAGCCAGCAAGGTAACGTGGCCGATTCGCCGTTCAGTTCGACGAAGCGTCGTTCACGTTGTAGGCTGTACACGATGACGATTCATGCAATTCCAGACCACCGCAGCGACCACATGCGGCGTATCCGCAAGACGGATACGAAACCTGAGATGATTGTCCGTCGTCTAGCTCATGGTCTTGGCTACCGGTTTCGTCTCTATCGTCGCGATCTGCCAGGCACGCCCGACCTCGTGTTTCCGAGACTTCGCAAGATCATCTTTGTACATGGCTGCTTCTGGCACCAGCACGCAGGCTGTCGCCTTGCACGCAAGCCGAAATCTCGACGCGAGTATTGGTTGCCGAAGTTGGAACGCAATGTAGAACGCGATCACATTGCACAAGACGAACTTCGAAGCCGAGATTGGTCGATTCTGACTATCTGGGAGTGCGAGACGAAAGATGCGAAGACGCTCAAGGCTCGAGTGTCGGCCTTCCTCGGTAGCGACGACACTGATCTCAAGCTACCTGAACGCCGAGCCACGTCCCGGTGAGCCGTACAGTACACGATGCTGGCACAACATGGGCGCGCTATAACGTGATCAAAGAAAAGTGCGCACCCGACAGGCACTTCCGGTCCACAAGTGTCGCTGGATCGCGAGACACCGTCAACATGAAGTTCATCGATCTCTTTGCAGGCTTGGGCGGATTCCATCAAGCGCTCGCATCGCTTGGCCTCGAATGTGTATTTGCCTCCGAACTCGACCCGCATCTTTCAAGCCTTTACGAACGAAATTTTGGGCTGCGTCCAGTAGGCGACATCCGCGACGCTGATCTTTCCCGCATCCCCTCACACGATGTGCTTTGTGCGGGTTTTCCGTGTCAGCCCTTCTCTAAGGCAGGCGATCAGAAAGGGCTGAAGTGCCCACATTGGGGAGACCTCTTTGAATATGTCGTCGAGATCTTGCGGTTAAGGCAACCGCGCTTCTTTGTCATAGAGAACGTTCCCAATCTCATTCGCCATCAAATGGGGGAGACCTGGTCAACCATTTGCGATCAACTCCACAACCTAGGATATGACATCAAATCCGAGCGGCTTTCGCCGCACATGTTTGGAATACCCCAGAAGCGCGAACGGGCTTTTATCGTGGGAGATCGCCGAGGGCTGAACAATTTCCGTTGGCCCATCCCGGCGACGCTGCCAGCAACCTCGATAAGCTCTGTTCTTGATGAGCACCCCTCTGAAGCTCGTGCGATTAACGAAGATCATCTTCATTATATCGATACTTGGCAGCGGTTCGTTGCAGCATATCCTTGGAATGAGCATCTACCGTCATTCCCGATCTGGGCAATGGAGTTCGGCGCCGACTATCCGCTCAATGGCCTCACACCACATGCCCAAGGCTACAAAGGGTTAGGTCGGTTCAAAGGCGCCTTCGGAGCATCGCTCAACGGCCTGTCACCCCGGGAGGTCGAAGCCACATTACCGCCTTATGCGCGAACCAAGCTCGACTGTTTTCCCGACTGGAAGATCGATTTCATAGAGAAGAATCGCGCCTTCTATGCCCGCCATCGCGTGTTCATCGACTCGTGGATCGACAGTATCAAGGACTTCCCAGCTAGTTTTCAAAAACTTGAATGGAACTGCAAAGGTGGGGAACGTGATATTTGGAAACACCTCATCCAGTTTCGAGCAAGTGGAATTCGAGTCAAGAAGTCAGATACGGCCCCTTCGCTCATCGCCATGACAACTAGCCAGGTCCCGATTGTCGGTTGGGAGAAGCGCTTTATGACACCACGCGAGTGTAGCCGTCTGCAAAGCATGGGCGATCTCGAATTTCTTCCCGACACTAAGACCGTTGCTTACAAGGCTCTCGGAAATGCAGTAAATGTCGACGTCGCGCGTGTTATAGTTGATGCGTTGATCCATCGGAACAAAAAAGAAGACCTATTCAGCATAGCTATTGCAGCAGAGTAATGAAACAACTAAACTCTGTAAATATCAGGCCGGGAGTTAATGTACTCTCGGTGCTGCCGCACCTTAACTACAAGGCATGGTACGCTCTTGCGGAATTTGTCGATAACGCAATTCAAAGCAGCTTGGATCAGCGCCGCGCCCTAAGAACGGCTGACGGATCGGATTACCGTCTGCGCATTGATATCGACTTTCTCGCGTTTGAGAACGCGATAACGATCAACGACAACGCAGCAGGTATCGCGAACCATGACTATCAGCGAGCCTTCCGCCCCGCCGAAATCCCACCTGATGCCTCGGGTTTGTCCGAGTTCGGAATGGGGATGAAGAGTGCGGCCTGCTGGTTCGCACCGAACTGGAGTGTCCGCACAACGGCGTTGGGCGAAAATGTCGAACGTACGATAATATTTAACATCGATCAAATTGTCAATGACAGCATTGAAGAATTACATGTTGTATCAATACCTGTTGCCACGGAAAATCACTACACGGAAATTCGTCTTGACAACATTCGCCGTTTTCCAAAAGGAAATACAGTAAAGAAAATCAAGGAACACCTCTCAAGCATCTATAGAGCATTTATCCGCGACGGAACTATCACTATAACAGTTGATGGTGATGCACTTTCATACAGCGAGCCGGAAATCCTTGTCGTACCAAGCTATCGTGATCCAGAAGGACCCGCAGTTACGTGGAAGAAGGATATAGATATCAATCTCGGTGAAGGTAAATCAGCGGCTGGATTTGTTGCGATCCGCAAGACCATCAGCAACCGTCTTGCGGGCCTTGCGCTTTTTCGGCGCAATCGCCTAATTATGGGCAGTTTTGATGAAACCTACCGGCCTAAGGATATCTTTGGAGCCTCAAACAGCTACGCTTATTTGCGTGTATTCGGCGAAATCCACCTTCGCGGCTTTCAAGTCAGTCACACTAAGGATGGCATCAAATGGGAGGAAAGCGAAGACACATTTTTAAAGCAACTCCGCAGGCAAATATCCGGCAAAGACTTTCCGCTTCTTCAACAGGTCCGCGAGTATCGTAGCAATAAAGATGCAAAGAATACGCGAGGGGTTGCGAAGGCGGCAGCGTCCTCTATTGCAGGAAGGCTTAACAAACAGGCCGTGTTTGCGGACGCGCCAGGCGCAGAACCGATTGACACTGGCGCGCCTTTGCCGACCTTACCCGAAACCAAGTTGGAACACGTGCGCTTTGAATTGCGTTTTCGTGGAGAAAACTGGATTGTTACAATTGAGTTGTCTTATGCAGACACTCCTTCGAACTGGTTGGATATCTGCAATCGCCCCTTGATCACCGATCCTGAGCCACGCGAGATTACGATTCGTATCTCTATGATGCATCCCTTCATGGCGCAATACCCGACGCTAGACTCTGAAGGATTCACCGGGCTGCTGAATGTGGCCGCCGCAATGGCACTGTCAGAAGTCGCGGCGAGCGAGCTCGCGGATCGCCATCCCTCCGCGATACGCCGATTTACCAACGAAATCCTAAGGAACCAGCTTTCGAAGAGGATTATTGATGACTAGTGGTCCAAAACTCATCAAGGTAGCTTCACAGACTGGAAATTCTGGCGGTCAATGGTCGCCAATCCAGGGAACTGCGTTCACAGCACTCTTGAGATCCAACGAGGCTCTGGCCGACGACGAGAAAGAACGGCTGATCCATGAGACGGCGTCAATCTTAAGCGAGTGCGCTCCTCCGAATCAAGAAGGAACTTCCAACACGGGTTTGGTTATTGGCTATGTCCAGAGTGGCAAGACTTTGTCTTTCACGAGCCTAGTGGCGCTGGCGCGGGATAACGGCTATCAACTCGTCATCTTGCTTGCGGGAACGACCAACAATCTTGTTGAACAGTCGTTTGATCGTCTGAAGAACGACCTCGATATTACGGGGGCACGTGAATGGAATTTATTCACAACCCAGCAAAACTCCTTTCAAAAAAGTGAAACCGAACGTGTAAATACGGAACTCGCTCGCTGGCGTAGAAATAGCGCCCGCGCACGCACCATCCTAATCGTGTCGATGAAACAGCATCGTCACCTAAACAATCTCTCCAGGCTTCTGTCAGATTCCGATTTTTCAGATGTGCCGACGCTGATCATTGATGACGAGGGTGATCAAGCAGGTATTAACACTAAAGCTAAAATACAAGAGGAGAGCACCACGCACACGCGAATCAAGGAATTGCGCACCTTGTTTCCTCACCACAGCTACATTCTCTACACCGCAACGCCGCAGGCGCCGCTGCTGATTAGCCGCATCGACGCCCTGTCCCCCGACTTCGGTCGTGTCTTGACACCAGGTAACCACTATGTTGGCGGTCAAGAATTCTTCGTAGATGGACGCGATAAATTCATCGAGCTCATTCCGAGTTCTGATGTACCTGACAAAAACAACCCTCCCACCGAACCACCGGAGAGTCTGCGAAACGCACTCAGAGACTTCTTTGTAGGTGTCGCAATAGGACTGCTGGAGGATGAGTTCAAGACGGGGCACAATCGCTCAATGATGATCCATCCTGCTGTCACAAAAGACGAACACCTGATGTTCGCCCGTTGGACACGGCAAATTAAAGACCAGTGGTCGAATATTTTACAAGACAATACACATCCTGATCATTTCGAACTTCTCAACAAGTTTAAAATATCAACGGAAAATCTGCTGGAAACGTACGACACGAACCAAACCTTTGAAAATATTGCGCCAATTCTATTTGAAGCGATGGAGGAAACCGCAGTTGTCGAATTGAACACCCGCGAAAAGAACAGAATATCACCTGTCGACTGGCAGGGAGAGTATAGCTGGATATTGGTAGGCGGAATTGGTCTGGATCGAGGCTTCACCGTGGAAGGATTGACAGTCAGTTATATGCCACGCTCTACAGGCGTCGGCAACGCCGACAATATTCAGCAACGGGCGCGATTCTTTGGTTACAAAAAGCCGTATCTGGGTCTATGTCGAATTTACCTTTCTTCCGAGAATATAGATGGCTTCACGGATTATGTGAGACATGAGGAAGCCATTCGCCTATCGATCCGAGAGCATCTAAACAGTGGTAAGACGCTAAAGGAATGGCGTAGAACATACCCCCTCGACCAACAGTTGAAACCAACACGGTCGTCTGTCATTTTACTGGAAATGTACCAGTCGAAGGGGAAAAGTGGATGGGTTGTACCAGATTTTCCATTCGAGGACACGCTTATTGTTTCCGAGAATCGAGAAATTGCAGACAAGATTCTGAATGAATTTCCCTTTTCTCCTTACGCCGAGCACGGCTGGAATGAGGAGCAACGGGTACCGGCGTTTAACAACCGTATCCTGCTGAGCCAAATTATCCCTTTTATCGGTCAGTTTGTTTACAGCCGGCCAGACGATAATCTCGCACACCAGGCTTTGATGCTTAGTTTGGAACGCATGGTCGCAGAAAGCGCAGACATGACATGTAGTTTCTACGCCCTTTCGGGACCGTGGTCAGGCGTTAATTCCAAGCGAACCTTGAGTGATGGGCAACCTCCAAAGATCAGGGCGCTCTTTCAGGGCTCCAACGCGCGTACAAACTATCCGGGCGCTCGGGCTCTGGTTTCTTCTGAAACAGTTACCTTTCAACTTCATCGATACCATGTCAGTACTGCAGACAAGAAGCGCACCATCAATGACGTACCGATCCTTGCTACCCACGTCCCTAATCATTTGATCGAGCGTGTCTGGATAGAGCGATAGGCTCAATGCTCACGGATTTGTACGCATCTCTCAGCCACACCGTTCCGAAGGAGGCAGGTACCCTTTATGGCATACCACTTTCCGAAGGACACTCAGTATGGCTATCGATAGATCACAATGCCCACCCAGCATTGATGCTGCCCTCCCGGGAAGACGACATGCGACCCGACATCATCTTGCGCGCTGTCGACGCATTGTTCTCTCGCATTTGCATTGTCGAGACTCCTGACGGTCATTCTCAAAGTGGGTGTTACTCGCTTCTTCGGCTGAAGGAGAATGATCCTGATATCGTGCGTCTCTTTCTGACTATTCTTGAGGAGCGCTTCTCCAATCAGTGGATACCATGCGATAACACAGCAATCGCTAATAATATTCAGGAAATTGCTGCTCTCTTTAGTCGAGTGAATGACACAACGCGCGATCTGATAGGACTTTGGGGTGAGTTATACATTATACACCGATCAGACGACATTGCCACTGCTGTACGATGCTGGAGCACGCAAAAGACCGCCAAGTACGATTTTGTCACTGACAGCTTTGTTATGGATGTGAAGGCAACTCTTTCGGCGTCTCCAAAACATCGATTCTCGCTTGAGCAACTGAGACCTGCGGGAGACTTTGAAGCTTTTGTTGCGTCGCTTTGCCTTATCGAGGTGCGAAGTGGACAGACCGTGGGCACCTTGATGGATACGATAGCGGTTCAGATTGAGGACCCGGAACTTCGAGGCTCCTTTTTGCAGCAATGTATTACCAAAGGGGGGCCAGATCTCTATCGCAGCCAATTGATGCTCCAACCTTACCCCGATGACGGCGCGCTTGCTCTATACCTCGCACGGCACATTCCAGTCCCTCGAATTGACGTATCCGATCCGATCGACAACATTCGATTCGACGTTAATCTTTCTGAGATAGCACCATTGAGCGATCAGCAGAGTGAAGTGATCCTGCGTTTCCAAAGTTGAAGGTCTTTTCACTTAGTTGCACCACAAATGATGGTCAGTAGTGTTTCCTATTATTGAATGAAGCATTTCGCGCTTCACAGGTAACTGCGGAACGGCGGCGAAAAGGAGCGTGGTGCCCATGTTCGAGGAGCTCGGGTTCGAGGAGCTGACGCCGGTCGCGGCGTCGGTCCTGCTCGGGCTCGCCCTCGGCCTCGCCTACGGGGTCCTGGCGCAGCGGAGCGCCTTCTGCCTGCGCCGCGGCATGGTCGGGCGGTGGCGCGACTGCCTGCCGGCAGCGGGGGTCTGGGCGATGGGACTCGCCTGCGCGATCGCAGGCACCCGGCTCGCCGTCGCCGCCGGGCTGATCTCCTTCGAGGAGCACCGCTTTCTCGCCGCCGACCTGCCGCTCGCCTCGGTGCTGCTGGGCGGCGCGCTGTTCGGCGCGGGCATGGTGCTGACGGGGGGCTGCGCGTCGCGCCTGACGGTGCTGGTCGGCACCGGCAATCTGCGCGCGCTGCTGGTGCTGGTGGTGTTCGCGGTCGTCGCGCTGGCGGCGATGAAGGGCGCGCTCGCGCCGGTACGCACCGCGCTCGGCGCGGCTTCGATACCGGGCGGCGGGATGTCGCTCGCGGCGCTGCCCGGCGGCGAGGTCTGGCCGCTCGGCCTCGCTTTCGTCCTCGCGCTGATCGCGTTCCGCTCCGGCGCGCGGATCCCGCATCTGGCGATGGCGGCGGGAATCGGCTTGCTGGTGCCGCTCGGCTGGGTCGGCACCGGGTTCCTGCTGCTCGACGATTTCGACCCGATCCCGGTGCAGTCGATGGGCTTCACCGGGCCGATGGCGGACACGCTGTTCTGGACCGTGGCGGCGACCTCGATCCCGGCCGGCTTCGGCACCGGGCTGGCGGCCGGCGTGGTGGCCGGCAGCCTCGCCGCCGCGCTGGCGGCGGGCGAGTTCCGGTGGCAGAGCCTCGAGGGGCCGCGGCAGACCGGCCGCTACATGACCGGCGCCGCGATGATGGGGGTCGGCGGCGTGCTGGCGGGCGGCTGCACGGTCGGCGCCGGGTTGTCCGGCGTCTCGACCGCGAGCCTCGCCGCCCTCGTCGCGCTCGCCGCCATGGCCGCTTCGGCGCGGGCCGCAGGCGCCGTGCTGGAGGGGCGCTAGCCGCCCTCCGGGATCAGCCGAACATGTCGGCGGAAATGGCGGCGTACCAGCCGATCGACTCCTTGTAGGTCGCCTTTCGGAGCTCCGCGTCCTCCCCGGTCTTGGAAATGAAGCCGCTGGTCTTGGCGATCTTCGCGTCGGTCGCCTTGTAGGCGGCGCCGACCTTCACCCCGTCGTCGGTGCCGATCAGCGACCAGCAGGTGTTGGAGAAGCGCGCCGGGAACACCTTGGAGCCGGTCAGCGCGCCGCGCACCGCCATCGCGCAGACCTTGGCCTGGCTGTTCGCCGAGAAGCCGGATTTCGGCATGTCGCCCTGGAGCGAGGCGTCGCCCAGCACGTGGATGTTGGCGTCCGCCCGGCTCTGCATGGTGTGCGGCACCACCGGCGCCCAGCCCGACTTGTCGGTGACGCCGGCGATCGCCGCGATGCGCCCCGCCTGCTGCGCCGGGATGACGTTGCAGACGTCGACCTTGGTCGCCTCGCCGTCGACCACCACCTCCATCGAGGCGGGCCGGACTTCGACCTTGTCGCCGCCGAAGTCGGGGCCGACGCGCTCGACCATTCCGGGATAGTGGCGCTGCCACCCGTCCTCGAACAGGCCCTGCTTGGAGAACTTGGCCTTGGGGTCGACGATCAGGATCTTCGCCTTGGGGTTGGATTGCTTGAGCGCATGGGCCACCATCGAGATCCGCTCATAGGGTCCCGGCGGGCAGCGGAACGGGTTGGGCGGCGCGACCATGCAATAGACCCCGCCCTGCCGCATGGCGGCGACCTGCGCCTTGAGGAGCTGGGTCTGCGAGCCCGCCTTGTAGGCGTGCGGCATGCGGTTCTGCTGCGCGAGATCCCAGCCCGGGACGGAACCCGGCCTGAAGTCGATCCCGGGCGACAGCACCAGGCGGTCGTAGCCGAGGCTGCCGCCGCCGGCGAGCCCGACCGTCCGCTTCTCGCGGTCGACGGCGACCGCCCAGTCGTGCACCACGTTGATCCCGTGATTGGCCGCGAGCGCGCCGTAGGTGTGCCCGATCGAGGCGAAGTCGCGGAAGCCGCCGAGATAGAGGTTGGAGAAGAAGCAGCTGTAATAGGCGCGGCTGGGATCGACCAGGGTCACGTCCACGGCGCCCTTCGAATCCTTCGCGATATAGCGCGCGGCCGTCGCGCCGCCCGCGCCGCCGCCCACCACCACGACGCGCGGGCGCGCCTGGCCGAGCACCGCGGGCGCCGCGAGCGCCGTCGACGTGGCGGCCGTCGCCGCGAGGAACCGGCGCCGGCTCAGCCCGCCCGTGTCATTCCGTTGTTTCATGACGCTTCCCCCTCGTTTCACGGGCCGTCCTCGGCCCGGTGGAAATGCGCGGCCAGGGCGGCGATCTCCTCGTCCGACAGGCGCCCGGCGACGAGCTGCATGGCCGGATGCACCCGCTTGCCGCGCTTGTAGGCGTGCAAGGCTATCACGAACTCCTCGGGCGGCCATCCCGTTATCGACGGGATGCCCTCCTCGCCCCCGCCCGGCTTGTGACAGGTGGTGCATTCGCCCGCCAGATAGGCGCCGTATTCGGGATCGCCCTCGATGGCGAGCAGCTTCGGGTCGAGCCCGTACTCCTCCGGCGTCACGGTGGGCTCCGCGGCCGGCACATCGGACCGGGCGCCGGAAAAGCCGCGCAGCCAGGCGAGCAGTTCCGCCCTCTCCTCCGCCTTCTCGAGCCCCGCGAAGCTCATGCGCGAGCGCGCCACCACGGCGCGCGGCGCGGCGATGAACGCGTCCAGCGTCGCTTCGGTCCATACCAGCCCGCCGGACCCGGCGCCTTTCATCGCCCTGGAGTAGCGGTAATCGGCGAGCGAGCCCGCGGCGCGGCCGAACAAATCGTTGAGATGCGGACCTATCCGGTGCTTCGCGCCGCCGCCGACCTGGTGGCACCGCTTGCACTGCCCGTAGAGCGCCTTGCCGCGCCCGGCATCGGCGCTCCACGCCGCGGCCGGAAGGAAGGCCAGAAGCGCCGCCGCGAGCAGCGTGGAGACGGCCTTTTTCAGCCCGTCATGGTCGGCGAAGGCCGACCATCCACGAGTTTTCTCGTGCCGACGGAACAACAAAAACAAAACGTGGATGGTCGGCCTTCGCCGACCATGACGAGGCAGGGAAATGGCGGATACGGTTCCCACCGAACCGGTCACGCCCTATTCGACCGCGATCCGCCTGCGGAGGCCGTAGACCGAGCCGTCGTCGTCTTCCCACCGGAATTCGAGCAGGCCCGGCCCCGGCACCGCCATGGTGAACTGGAAATAGGGGTCGGCCGAGACCGCCGGGTGCAGGTCGACGGAAAACGCCTCCTCGCCCTCGAAGCGCACCGAAAAGCGGTTGACGATCCGGCGCGGCACGATCCTGCCCTTGCCGTCGTGGCGCAGCCCGGTATGCATCGGATGGGTGATCCGGGTCTTCACCGTGAAGGGGTCGCCGGCGGCGATCTTCCTCGGCAGCTTGATGCGGGGTCTCGGTGTCGCCATCGCCCGCGCTCACCCGCAGCCGCCGACCGTCACGGCGATCTTCCGCGAGGCGCGGCGGAAGCTGCCGTCCGCCATCTCCGCCACCGCGATCACGTTCTGGCTTTTGGCGAGCCGGATGCGGGTCCTCGCGTCCGGCGGCACCAGTGCTCCGAACCGGAAGACGGCGACCCGGGGCCGGGGGTTGCCGTCGGCGAACAGCGCGATCCGCCTGGCGCCCGGGGCGGCGACCCGAACCGGCACGGCGCCTCCGTTGTCGGCGATCTCCGGCACGTCGAGACGCACGCCGCCCTCCGCGGGCGCGGCGCCCCCGGTGAACGCCGCTATCGCTTCGGGAACGCGGTTGGAGGCGCGGGCCGCGCCGGCCGGAAGCAGCACCGCGGCGGCGGCGCCCAGCCGTAACACGTCCCTCCGCGTCGGCACCATGATTCGGCCTCCCCGCCCGCTCGTCGGACCATTGGCGATATGGGTGTCGACGGGGGCGTCCGTCAAGGGTTTGGCGGTCGGGAGCAAGGACGGTAGCGATTCCGTCCGATGAGCTACATACCCGTGATGCCAGAGAAGCCCGTTCGGACTATCGCCGAAACACCTGGCCGGACAACTCGCGCTACCCAGATCGGATAAATCATGTGCCAACAACAACGACGGGTTGTATCAATGACCACGGGCTGTACTATCGTGACAGTCTGCGGTCATTGGCACGAAAGTTGGAGAGTAAGCATGAAAACGGACGTGCCCACCGCGGTCGCCTACCTCGCGGTCTGGGCAACCTTTATCGTGCCACTTGGCGGTTTCTCCCTATGGCTGGCCGATCGGGCGCGGGACGATACGGTTCGGCTAGAGCAGGGCGTAGCCGCGATGGAGGGCAGGCTAACGGCGCAGATAAGGGGCGCAGAGGATCGGCAAAAGGAACGGTTGTCCGATTTGGAAGCCAGGCTGCGAGCGGAGGTGAGGCCGCTGGCCGACCAGGTGGCTACGGTGACCAACCGGTTGCACGGGGTTTCGAATCGCCTAAGCGAAGTGGCCGCGGACACCGCCAACATCAAAGGCTTCCTGGCCGCGGTGCAAGCCGCGCAGCGTGGAGCGGCGCGGGATACCGCAACGACGAAGCCGAAAGTGCAGCAATAGATTCACGGAATGTAGGGCGCGTATTGCATTTTCAGGCGTGCCTCAGCGCCCCTTCCGCACCAGCCAGGCGCCGAGCGCCGGCAGCAGCAGCACCGCGCCGACCATGTTGACCAGGAACATGAAGGTCAGCACCGTCCCCATGTCCGCCTGGAACTTGAGCGGGGCGACGATCCATGTCGCCACCCCCGCGGCGAGGGTGAGGCCGGTCAGCACGACACCCGCGCCGGTGCCGGCGAGGGTCCGCTCGTAGGCCTCGGCGAAGTCGAGCCCCTGCTTCAGGTGGGTGCGCAGCCGCCCGTAGATGTAGATGCCGTAATCCACCCCGATGCCGACGCCGAGCGCCACCACGGGCAGGGTCGAGACCTTGAGGCCGATTTCGAGCAGCGCCATGAGCGCGTAGGCGAGCAGGGAGACCACGGCGAGCGGCACGATTATGCAGACCGTCGCCGCCACGGAGCGGAACGAGACCAGGCAGAGCACGATCACCGCAGCGTAGACATAGGCGAGAATCGGGAACTGCGCCGCCTCGACCTCCTCGTTGGTCGCCGCCATCACCCCGACATTGCCCGACGCGAGCCGGAAGGCGATGCGTTCGTTGCGGTTCGCGCGGTCGAATTCCTTCACCGCCTCGACGACGCGCGCGACGGTCTCGGCCTTGTGATCGGCGGTGTAGACCGACACCGGCATCGCGCTGCAGTCGAGGTTCAGGAGGCCGCTGCCGGTCGGCACCGGGGCGACCGACTGGACCAGCATGTGGCGATTGCGGGGCAGCGTCCGCCACTTGAGGCTGCCCTCGTTCCAGCTCGCGTTGATGGCCCGGGCGACGCCCGCCAGCCCGCGCACCGACTGGACGCCGTCGACATTGCGCATGTGCCATTCGAAATCGTCGAGGGTCCGCATCGTCCCGTAGTCGACGCAGCCGTCCTTGACGGTCTCCGAGATCACCGTGAGCACGTCCACGCCGATATCGAAGCGATCGGCGATCAGGGCGGAGTCGCGGTTGTAGACCGACTCCGCCCGCAGCTCCGGCACGCCCCGATGCTCGTCGCCGACGCGGACCTCCGGAGCGTATTTCGCGCCGGCGACGAGCAGCACCGCCGCCACGCCGATCGCGACCGCCGCCGGGCCGCGGCGAGCGACGCGCGCCATGCGCGACCATAACGGCCGCAACCGGCGGTCGCGCTCCGCGAAGGCGCGGCGCTGTTGGTCGTCCGCGTCGAACCAGGAGAGCAGCACCGGCAGCAGCAGCAGGTTGGTCAGGATGATGGCGGCCACCCCGAGGCTCGCCGTGACCGCGATCTCCTTGATGACCTGCACCTCGATGAGCGAGATCGTGACGAACCCCACGGAGTCGGAGGCGAGCGCCACCGCCCCCGGCAGCAGCAGGCCGCGAAAGGCCGCCCGCGCGGCGTCGAGGCCGGCGGCGCCGCGGGCCGCCTCGGCGCGGACCGCGCTCACCATCTGCACCCCGTGGCTCACCCCGATGGCGAACACCAGGAACGGCACCAGGATCGACATCGGATCGACGCCGAACCCGAGCGCGGCGAGCCCGCCGAGCTGCCAGATCACGGCGATCAGGGAACAGGCGAGCGGCGGCGCCGTCAGCCGGATCGAGCTCGTGTAGGCGTAGACGAAGAGCGCGGTGACCAGGAACGCGATCCCGAAGAAGGCGACGACGCGGGCCGCGCCGTCCGCGACGTCTCCCACCACCTTGGCGAAGCCGATCACGTGCACGTCGACGTCCGCGCCTTCCATGGTCTCGCGGCGGATGCGTTCGAGCTCGTGCGCGACCTCGATATAGTCGAGCCGTTCGCCGGTGTCGGGGTGAAACTCCTGCAGCCTGGCGGCGACGATCGCGCCGGTGAAGTCGTTCGCCACCAGCCGCCCGACGAGACCGGCCTTGACGACGTTCTCGCGCAACCGGGCGAAGCCGGCTTCGGTCGGCCGGAAATCCGCCGGCAGCACGTTGCCGGCGGCGATCCCGTCCTCGACCACCTCGACGAACCGCACGTTGGGGGTGAGGATCGAATAGACCTGGGTCCGGTCGACGCCCGGCAGGAAGAAGGTCGCGTCGGTCGCCTGGCGCAGCGCGGCGAGGAAGTCCGGGGTGAACATGTCGCCCTCGCGGGCCATCACCGCGATCAGCACGCGATCCGCCCCGCCGAACTCGTCGCGGTATTCGAGGAACGTCCGCATGTATTCGTGCTCGACCGGCACCAGCTTGGTGAAGCCGGCATCGACCCGGAGACCCGCCGCCTGCCACCCCATCGCCAGGGTGAGGGCCGCGAACGCCGCCAGCACGAGGCGCCGCCGGCCGAACAGCAGCTTCTCGATGGCGGCGGTCATCGGTTTCGCCGGGGCGTCAATCGGCGAGGCGGCGGACGCCGAACTCTCCGATCAGCAGAACCCCGCCGTCGGGGAGCGGCAGGGCGGCGGAGACGCCCTCGCGCGACGGCAGGCCGCGGGAGGTCACGCTCCGCCCGCCGTCCGCGCTGACCAGCACGGCGCCTTCGAGTCCGACGATCGCGATCCGGCCGGAGGGCAGCCGGACGGCGCCGGTGAGCGTCGCGGCGATCCCGGTGGGCACCCGCGTCCAGCTCTCGCCGGCGTCCCCGGAGCGGAACAGATGCCCTCTCAAGCCGGCGAGCAGCACCTCGTCTTCGCCCAGCGCGAGCCCCCCGAACCAGGAGCCGGCGTAGGGCGGGGACAGCTTGCGCCAGGTCCCGCCGCCGTCGTCGGAGCGGTAGACGACCCCCGCCTCGGCCGCGATGTAGAGCCGGCGCTTCCCGGCCGCGGGGATGAGCGCGTTCAGATGAAAATCGTCCTCGCCCACGGTCCGCGAGGTCCAGGTCTCGCCGCCGTCCCGGGTGGCGAGGAAATAGCCGTACGCCCCGACCGCGAAGCCCGCCCTGTCGTCGCGGAACCAGACGTCGAGCAGCGGGCGCTCCTCTTCCGGCGCCCGGTGCAAGAGCGTCCAGGTCTCGCCGCCGTCGCGCGTACGCAGGATCGCCGCGTCGTGCCCGACCGCCCAGCCGGTGCGCTCGTCGTGCATGTGGACCGCGGTGAGCAGGGCGCGGACGGGCACCTTCGCCTGAGTCCAGCGCGCGCCGCCGTCGGTGGAGACGAGGATGTGGCCGCGCTCGCCGACCACCACCAGCCGCGACCCGGAAGCGGCCCCGTCGAGCAGCAGGGACCGGATCGCGAGCGGCGCTCTCACCGCCTCTTCGGCGCCCGCCCCCGCCGGCGCGAGGAGGGCGAGCAGGACCGCGAGGGCGAGGCCGGCGGCGCGCGCGGCAATCCGGTTCGCCGCTATCGACGGTCCGCTCTTGCAACTTCCAGCCTCGTCATGGTCGGCGAAGGCCGACCATCCACGTTTTGTTTTCGGTTTTTCTTCCACCGCGCGCCGTCGCAAGAAAAAACTCGTGGATGGTCGGCCTTCGCCGACCATGACGGTGGACGGGGGCGGCAGCCGGCGTTTCAGCGAACCGGAACCGAAAGTCAGCGCCGCCCCTCGCGGCGCAGGGCAGCGGGGGTGAAGTCGCGGGACCGCAGGTTCGAGTCCCAGGTGCACATCGGGAACTCGTTGTCGAGCCCGAAGGCGAGGTAGCGCCCGGCCTGGAGATCGGTGTGCACCTCGAGCGTCGGCCACACCAGGGGCTTTTCGTAGTAGTTGATCGCGTGCGCCTCCGACACCCGCCACAGCTGGTCGCGGTTGTCGTAGATGTCGGCGACCAGGATCTGCCACGAATCCTCGTCGATATAGAAGGTGCGCCGCTTGTAGATGTGGCTCGCGCCCTCTTTCAGCGTCGCCTCCACCACCCATACCCGGTGCAGCTCGTAGCGCAGCAGGTCCGGGTTGACGTGCAGCGGCTTGAGGATGTCGGCGAAGGCGAGGTCGCCGCCGTGCAGCCGGTAGGAATTGTAGGGCACGTACATCTCGCGCTTGCCGACGAGCTTCCAGTCGTAGCGGTCGACCGCGCCGTTGAACATGTCGAGCTGGTCGGCGGTGCGCAGCCCGTCCGACGAGGTGCCGGGGTTGTCGTAGGCGATGTTGGGCGCGCGGCGCACGCGCCGCTGGCCCGGGTTGTAGGTCCACGCGTTGCGCGGCTCGCGGACCTGGTTGATCGTCTCGTGCACCAGCACGATGTCCCCGGCGAGCCTGGCCGGGGCGAGCGTCTTCTGCTTGAACAGGATCATCCTGTTGCCGAGCTTCTCCAGCGTCATGCCGGGCAGCGAGTAGCGCAGCTCGATCTCGAGGCTCTGCTTGACCAGCGTGTAGGCGCCGCCGCGGGTGACCGCGGCCTGGCCGAGGATGCACGCCACCGTCTCGCCCCGGTAGCGCAGCAGGTGGTTCCAGACCGCCTCCTGGCCGTTCTTCGGGATCGGGAACGGGATGCCGATCACGGCGCCGGCCACGCCGTTGCCGCCGTCGACGAGCTTCGCGGTGGCGGCGATCCCGCGGGTGGCGTCGTAGATCCGCTGCGGCACCGAGGCGCTGCGCCGGGTCGGGTAGACCGCCATCCGGAAGCCGGGATAGGTCTCCAGCATGCGCTGGAGGCCGAGCGGGACGCGGCCGCGGTGCTTGTCCAGCGCGGCGGCGTCGATGACGAAGCGCGGCTTGTCGCCGGCATAGGGGTCGCGGTGATGCTCGCCGACCTTGTACCCGGCCGGCGGCGCGACGATGCCGCCGGTCCATTCCGGGATGGTGCCCTCGGCGTTGCCGGCCCGCTCCCCGCCGAGCGGGGTGAGATCGGCGCCGAGCCGCGCGATGTCGCCGGGCCCGATCCCCGCCCACGCGGGGAAGGCGAGCGCGCCCCCGAGGAGGATGGCGGCGCCGAACGGAAGCGGTCTTGCGGTCATGGCCCCGATCCTCAGAACGAGTATTTGACGGAGAGGGAGACGAAGTCGCGGTCGGCCAGATCGTTGCCCTCGCCGCCCATGCGCGTGTAGGAGAGGTCGGCCTGCCAGCGGCTGAGATAGTCGGCCCTGAGGCCGAGCGTGATCGCGGTCCGGCCCTCCACGAACGGCCCGCTGGGCGCCGGGCTGTTGCCGCCGACGTCGTGCAGGAACTGGGCGTAGGGGTAGAGATTGGCGCCGCCGACGGCGTTGTTGTAGTCGAGCCGCGCCGCGAGCCGGTAGCCCCACGAGGTGGCGTCCGCGTCTGCGGCCTTCTCGGAGAGGGTGCCGCCGGCGGGACTCTCCAGCGGCTCGTCGGGCATTTCGTGGACATGCATCAGAGCGGCTTCCCCGACGAACACCAGGGCGTCCGCGCCCACGGTGGGTCCAAAGACCTTGGTGCCGGTGGCCTGGATCTGGCTTACGTTACGCTCGACATAGCCTTGGACCAGCGTTGGCCTGTACCCGGCGAGATAGGCGCCGAGACCCGCCCGGTCGGTGGGCTCCCAACGCAGCGCGCGGGTTAACGGTTCGAGAGCTTCCGCGATCACCGCCCGCTCGGCTCGCTGCAGCGGCGCGTCGGGACGCAGGGAGTATTCGCCCTGCAACGCCCAGCCCGAAGCTCCGAGCACGGTGTTGAAGCTCAGTCCGAAGAGCTGGATGTCCTCGGGATACTCCAAGAAGTAGTGTCCGCCCTTAAGGTATCGGTCAACCGCCAAGGCGCCGGCGATTCCCCCGACCTGCTCCTTAATCACGTCTGGCGCGGCTGCTTGAGGGATCAATCCGGCCGCGACCTGTCGGGTGACGCCGCCGGTCACGGCACTGACGGTTTGCGAACCCGGCGCGCCCACCGCGCCCGCCGCCGCGACAGCCGCTTGCAACGCGCCCCGGCTGGCCCGCTGTCCGCCGATCATCGGCAGTCTGCTGTGATAGTTGATGAAGTAGAAGCCGAACTCGGTCTGGTTCAGATCCTCGGCGAGGTAGCGTAGCGCCAAACCCCACTGTCCCGAGTCGCGGGGCGCGCGATCCCGACCGCGAAGCGCGCTGGCGAAATCCCGGTCGAACACGGGCTGAGCGCGTTGAAATAGCGCGGCAAGGTCGGCGTTGATGGCGTTCGTAAGGGGGCCGAACCCGAAGCCGTCATCTCTCTGCGTGACCTCCGTGATCACCGCCTCCCGCGCCCCCGGTCCTACGTAATCGGTGACCGAGAAGTAGCTGCCCACCGGATCGATGTGGGTCTCTTCCCAAGCGATCTGGTAGAACCCCGCGACCGAGAGCGTGTCGGTCGCCGCGACCTCGGCGGAGGCCATCCAGACGGGAAGCAGCGCCTCGCGCAACTCCGAACCCGGCAGCCTGAGCTTGCTCACGTCGAACGGGTTGATGGCGTTGACGCCGTTGGGGATGAAGGTGCTCTCCCCCCAGTTCAGCACGTGCTTGCCGAGCCTGAGGTCGACCGCCGCGTCGCCGACCTCGAACGGGACGGTGACGTAGGCGTCGAGCACGCCGATGTCGCTCCCCACCCGCTCCTTGGCGTCGTCGCTCAGCTCGGTGCGTTCCCGCTTGCCGTCCCGGTTCTCGTGGTCGACGAAGCCCGTGGTCCGGACGAACGCGCCGAACCTGTCGGTCCGGAAGTCGATATCGGTGGTGAACTTGGACGTGTTGGCGACGATGCCACGGTCGTAGTTGAGATTGCCGTCGTTGCTGTTGGTCTTGCCGGCCAGCGCCCTGTCGCGCTCCTCGACGCGGAAGGTCACGCCCTGGGAGATCGTGGTGTCGACGCTCCCCCGGTACCCGCCGTTGCCGAACTCGACCGCGCGCGCGGGCGCGGCTTCCAGGAGTCCGGCGAGAACCGCGGCGCCCGCCGCCAGAGCGATCGGGGCAACGGCGCGGCGCGGGCGCGGCAATTCTTCCCGGTGAAGCGGCGCGGCGCAGTCGGATTCGGTCATGTTCTCGATGCCCCCTGAACCGACATGAACTCCCATGCATCGCCAAGTTTGTTACTCATGATATACCGGAGTCAATATTTTGACTGGTTTTGCGATTCGAGGGCGAATCCTTGTCCAGTATTGCAATCCTTGCGTCGCCGCCCCCGTCGGAACCCGGTCCGCCCGCACCTGCCGTCCTTGTCCCCCCTCTGTCGCCCCGGAACGAGTCCACTGTTGTCCGGTTCCGGTGGGGTGGACCGGGTGCAAGGCGTCGGTGTGGGCGGGTTATCGGCGCATCGGTCCGGTCGAGGCTCGGATTGCAGGACGCTCGCATCGCCCGTCCGTGTCCCCTGCTGTCACCCCGGACTTGATCCGGGGTCCAGGGCCACAGGCGCCGCTCTCGCCCGGTTTTCCTGGACCCCGGATCAAGTCCGGGGTGACAGCGGAGGGGCGGAGACGGTCTCGCCTGTCGGCGCAGAGCCCGTTCCGAAGTTAAACCGGACAGCAATGGACTTGTTCCGGGCATGACGACTGGGAGGGAGAGGCGTGCCGGAGAATGCCGGTCGCGCCCGCTGGACCGGGGCGCGGAACCGTGCGAGGCTGGACCGGCGCAAGGCGGACCGGGCTCGATGAGCGACACAGACACCGATCAGCGCACAAGGACCAAGGTCGAGACGAAGACCGAGCGGCCGAAGCTGCACAAGGTCATCCTGCTCAACGACGACTACACGCCGCGCGAGTTCGTGATCCTGGTGCTGAGGGCCGTCTTCCGGATGGGCGACGACGAGGCCTATCGCGTGATGGCGACGGCCCACACCAAGGGCTCCTGCGTGGTCGCCGTCTATACCCGTGACGTCGCCGAGACCAAGGCGACCGAGGCGACCGACCTCGGCCGCGAGCACGGCCACCCGCTGATGTTCACCACCGAGCCCGAGGAATAGGCCGGATGGACGGCGGCGGAATATTGTCAGTATACTGCGCATAACGGCGGCGAGCCCGCCCCGAATCGCGGAGGCACCCGATGGCAGACATGGCAGTCGAGTTTTGCGGCATCCCGTTCAAGAACCCGGTGGTGGTCGCCTCGCTCGAGACCACCAACAGCCCGGACCTGATGAAGCAGTGCTTCGACTACGGGGCAGCGGGCGCCATCGTCAAGACGCTGACCGACATGGAAGACATGGCGCGTCTGACGCAGAACTCGAAATACGCGATCCTCAACGACCGCGGCGACATCATCAAGGGCAAGGTGCCGCGCGACTTCGTGTTCTACAGCCGGTCGGGCTATTCCAGCACCTACTACAAGGACTGGATTCCCTATCTGAAGGAGGTCGGCGCCTACGCGCGCGAGCGGGACGCGCATCTGATCGGGAGCGCCGGCGCCAAGGAGGTCGACGGCTGGAAGGACATCTGCCGCACGATCGAGGATTGCGGGCTCCCCATGGTCGAGCTCAATTTCGGCTGCCCGCACCCGGCGCTGATGCCGGGCGTCCACGGCGGCAGCATGATCAGCCAGGAAGAGGACATCGCCTACGAGGTCACCCGCCAGGTGGTCGAGGCGGTCGACATCCCGGTCGTGGTCAAGCTCACCCCCGACCAGTCGCGCCCGGTCGAGATCGCGCGCGCCGTCCAGAAGGCGGGCGCGGCGGCGGTCACCGCCACCAACCGCCATACCGGCTTCGCGGTCGACATCGAGGCGGCGGAGCCCCGGCTCGCCGGCACCGCCGGCATCGGCGGCACCTGGGTCAAGCCGCTGACGCTCAGATGGGTGCACAACATCTACACCCAGGTCGGCATCCCGATCGCCGGCACCAACGGCATCTTCGACCACCGCGACGCGGTCGAGTTCCTGATGACCGGCGCCAATATCGTCGAGATCGGCTCGGTGCTGATGATCAAGGGCATGAAATGGCTGCCCAACATCATCGGCGGGGTCGAGCGCTTCATGGACGAGCACGGCTACCCGGACGTCGAGTCGATGCGGGGCATCGCGTCCCGGCGGGCGGCGAAGGACTATGCCGAGCAGTTCGCGCGCGACCGCGTGCACGCCGTGGTCGACGAGGACACCTGCCAGAACCCGAGCTGCACCATCTGCATCCAGATGTGCTTCTACGAGGCGCTGTCGCAGAGCCCGGCGGGGAAGGTCGAGGTCCATCCCGAGACCTGCATCGGCTGCGAGCTCTGCATGGATGTGTGCCCGTTCGACTCGATCGCCATGCGGTTGACCGACGAGGCGCAGTTCGAGGCCGGCTATTTCGACATCCCGGACGGCGTCTACGAGGGCCCGGAGAAGTTCGTCACCCGGCGCAACAACATGAAGACCATCGCCGCCAACAGCCCCAAGACGGCGGCCGAAGCGGCGGAGTAGGGGCGGGGGAACCGGATTCCGCCGAGGGCTCGTTCCTCGTATAGTCGCGTTCCGGTCGCGGGGCGTGGCGGTCCCCTGCGACGACACCGTTCGGGGCCTTGAGCGATGTTCACGCGCTTGCAAGTCCGAAACTTCCGGGCGCTCGACGACCTGACCGTCGAGCGCATGAGTCGGATCAACCTTGTGACCGGCCGCAACAATTCGGGCAAGACGACATTGCTTGAAGCGGTTTTTCTCTTGTCCAGTGGCGGAAACGCCCAAGTTGCGCTGAATACCAGTGCTGTTCGCGGAGCCGATTTGGCGGCAGCTCCCGCCGTGGCGGAAACATTCTGGAAACCGATGTTCACGGCCCTCGACATGAACAAGACCGTGGAGATCGCCGGACAGCACCACTCTCTCGGTTCGTTGTCTTTGAACGTAGCGCTCGAACGCTCCGGCACCGTCGAGCTTCCTTTTGAGGAACCGAGCGGTGCGCCGATGCCTGAGCATGCGGGCGCAACAGGACTATTGTTCACGTTCAAAAACGGTTCAGCGCCGCGGATCCAAGGGCGTATGCGCTTGACGCCGGGTGGAATTCAAATGGAGTCACCCAACTCCCGTCCCCCGTTTCTGTCGATGCTCCTCTCCTCTCGAACCGGCAATCATCACGACGACGCCATGCGCCTCGGACAACTCCGAACGCGCAAACAGGGCAGCCTTGTGGTGAATGCACTCAAGGCTGTCGAACCGAGGCTGAAGAGCGTCGAAGACAACACCGCGAGCGGCTCCCCAATGATTTGGGGCGACATCGGGTTGCCCGAACTGGTCCCTTTGCCGGTTATGGGCGAAGGTATGACGCGAATTGCGAGGCTTATTCTTGCGATTTCCGCCGCGCCGAACGGCGTCGTCCTGATCGACGAAATCGAAAACGGCCTGCACCACTCCGTGTTGGGGAAGGTCTGGCAATCCATCGAGGCGGCCGCGGAGCAATTCAACACCCAGGTCGTCGCCTCCACGCACAGTTTCGAATGCGTGGAAGCGGCCTATCGGTCCCTCGACAAGGGCGGCTTCCTCGTGCACCGCCTGGAAGAAGCGCACGGCAGAATCGACTGCGTCAGCTACGAACCCGATGAGATCGAAGCGGCGGTATCGCACAGCCTCGAAGTCCGCTGAGCATGGGATTACCGACCGGGCTTTCCAAGCCAAAGCAGCTTCTCGTCGAGGGTAACGATCAACGGAATTTCTTCGAGGCTCTTGCCCGGCATCTCGGACTCGCGGATGCCGTGCAAATTTGCGATTTCGGAGGCGTCGATCAACTTCGTGGCTTTCTCGCGGCATTCGTCAAGATGCCGGATTTCGGTTCGGTCAGGAGTGTCGGCATCGTGCGCGACGCTGAGGATTCCGAAGACGCGGCGTTTCGAAGCGTCCAATCGTCGCTGGAGAATGCAAACCTTGCAGTGCCAATGGCGCTGGCAGAACCGGCCGGGGAACATCCTACGGCGACGGTATTGATATTGCCTGGCGACAGACGTTCCGGGATGCTTGAGACAGTTCTCTGCCGCACGTTTGTCGACGAACCCACAAACCGTTGCATCGACGACTTTTTCGAATGCGTGGAAAGGCTGCCGGACGCGGCGATAGACAACCCGGACAAGGCTCGCGCTTTCGCCTATCTGGCGACCAAGCGAAATCCGCATCATTCTGTGGGTGTCGCTGCCAAGGCGGGCGTTTGGGACCTCGATCACGCGGCTTTCGATGGCGTCAGAGACTTCTTGAGGGGCCTCTGAGGGGATTCGCTTGGACATCTCCCTCTGCCGCGTGCGTTGCAGGCGTCGCGTTGCGTGGATGGCCGGGACACCCACGGACTCGTTCCGCGGACCGGCCATGACGCCGGAGACGGAACGCCCGCGATGACCGTCCGGAACGCCGTCATCGCCGCCTTGCGCGCAGCCGCCGACCCGGCGAGAGCGCCCCAGCAGCAGGCATACATGAAGTCCGACATGCCCTATCTGGGCGTGGGCGTGCCGCAATGCCGGCGTATCGCGGGTTCGGTGTTCCGGGCGCACCCCCTGCCGGACGCCGATGGGTGGGAGACGGCGATTCTCGAGCTGTGGCGCAAGGCGGCGCATCGCGAGGAACGCTACGCGGCGATCGAGCTGTTGCTGTTCGGGCGCTATTCGCGCTGGCTGGAACCGGCGCGGTTTCCCCTGGTGGAGGAGCTGGTGGTCACCGGCGCCTGGTGGGACTACGTGGACGCGATCGCCGGCCGGGGCGTGGGGACGATGCTCGCCGCCCACCCCGACGCGACGAAGCCCGTGCTGCGCGAATGGGCGAAGGACGACGACATCTGGAAGCGGCGGACCGCGATACTCGCCCAGCTTCGCGCCAGGCGGGCGACGGACAAGAACCTGCTGGCCGACGCGATCCGACCGTCCATCGGGGCATCGGAGTTCTTCCTGCGCAAGGGTATCGGCTGGGCGCTGCGCGAGTACTCGAAGACCGATCCGGCCTGGGTGCTGGAATTCGTCGAAACCCACGTCGAACTCTCCGCTCTGAGCCGGCGCGAAGCCCTCAAGCATCTGGAGCGGGCGAACGCGGCGGGCGCCGGGCAGCCTGCCGCGTGACGGGCGCCGCATAGTGGCGGCCGCCTCCTGGCTCGGCGGTATCGGGACCGCGCTCGGGCATCGCGACTACCGGACCTATTCGATCGGAGCGTCGGCGTCCTTTCTCGGCACCTGGATCTACCGCACCGCGCTCGGCTGGCTCGCCTGGGAGCTCACCCGGTCGCCCGCCTGGCTCGGCATCGTCGTGTTCTGCGAGGTGGTGCCGATCATCGCGCTGGTGCCGCTGACCGGGGCGGCGACCGACCGGCTCGGCGCCTACCGGATCTTCCGGGCGGGCCAGATCGCGGCCTCGGGGGTCATGGCCGCGCTGGCGATCCTGACCGCCCTCGATCTGATCACCATCGAGATCCTGCTGGCGCTGGTGGTGCTGAACGGCGTCAACATGGCGTTCATGCAGCCCTCCTATTTCGCCCTGGTGGCCAATCTGGTGCCGCGCGAGGACTTGTCGTCCGCCATCGCCTTCCAGTCCTCGATGGTCCAGACCGCCCGCTTCATCGGCCCGGCGATAGCCGGCGTTCTGCTGGTGTGGCAGGGGGCGGCGCTTGCCTTCGCCGTCAACGCGGCGACCTATATCGGCATGGTCTGGGCGCTGCTCGCGCTCTCCTACCGCGACCCGGGCCGGCAGGCCGGCGGCGGCGGCAGCCTGCTCGGCGACGTGGCGCAGGGGCTCCGCTACACCGCCAGCCACGAGACGATCCGCGCGCTGCTTCTGATGACCGTCGCGTTTTCGGTCCTGCTGAGACCGGTGGTCGAGCTCCTCCCCGCGTTTGCCTCGGACGTCTTCGGACGCGGCGCGGACGGGCTGGCGACGTTGCTTTCCTCGGCCGGGGCGGGCGCGATCGTGGGCTCTCTCGTTCTCGCCCGGCGCGGCAGGACGCAGGGTCTCACCCGGCTGCTGGGCGCGAGCGGCGTGCTCTGCGGCATCGCGGTCGCCGGCTTCGCCTCGACCGGCGCGTTCTGGCTCGGCATCGTGCTGATGGCGGTCTACGGGCTGTTGTCGAACACGAACTCGATCTGCAGCCAGATCCTGATCCAGAACTGCGTCGACCCGGCGATGCGGGCGCGGGTGATGAGCCTCGTCGGCCTCACCTTCCGCTCCGTGCCGGCGGCGAGCGCGGCCCTATTCGGCGGCCTCGCCTCGCTGTTCGGGCTCGGGCTTCCCATCGCCGTCGCGGCCTGCCTCGGGACGGTCGCCGGGCTCTGGACGCTGGGCCTGATCCGGAGCGCCCGCCTCGACGAACGCGCCGAGAGCCCGCCCTCGGGTTGACCCGCATTTCTCACCAGGGTCATGGACAGCGCCGCCCTTCGGGTCGCGCCCGGGCGCCCGCCCGCTGCGTCGCGGGCCTCGACCGTAGTCCCCGCTACGCTCTTCGGCCCGCTCCTGACGGGGCGGGCGCCTGGACGCGACGCAGGCCGTGACACTGGTGAGAAATGCGGGTTACCCCGGGCTCGCGGCGGTCGCCGCGGCGGGCCGCCGGCTCAGCTCCGAATATGTTCGCTTATGGTGGCGAGGCAGTTGCGCGCAACCGGTTTTCTTCGTCCCCGCTCGGTGAGCAATCCGCAATAGTAATTGTCGAATTCGACAAAATCGTCGCGGAGCGGAACGAGCGTGCCGGTCTCGATATAGGGTTCGACGCAGCACCGCCAACCGAGAGCGACGCCCTTTCCGGCGCTCGTCGCCTGCAAGACGTCGCTGTAGCTTTCGAATGTCAGGATCGGGGGCAGGGGATCCGGCCGTTCCACGGAGTCGAACCAGTCGTGCCATGACGCCCAGCTCCGGTCCGGAACCGCGAAATCGAGAAGCGTCAGCCCGCCCCATCCGCCGACCGGGCCTTCCAGAGCTGCGGCGTTTTCCTTGGCGTATTGGGGAGAGCAGACCGGTCTGACCGCCTCCTTCAACGCCATCGTTCCGGGACCGGCATCCTTCGCGTCCCAGGTGAACACCAGATCGGCGTCCGGATGATGCGGGGCATCGCGCGACTCGCCGGGGTAAAGGACGAAGCGGATCGCGGAATTCTCTCCGAGAGACCTTCGCAGCGCGTCGAGCCGCGGCATGAATACGAGCTGCCACGCATCGTGGGAACAAGCGATCGCGACATGCGTGTCGTTCGAGGCCCCGCCCGCTTCGGCGACGGCGCGGTCGATCGTCTGAAGCGCCTTGGCGACGGCGTCGTAGAGGTGGCTGCCCGCCTCGGTCAGGCGGACGCCGGTCCTCGACCGGTCGAACACACGGGTCGAAAGCTGCCGCTCGAGTCTCGCTATGTGACGGCTGACGGCGGACTGGGAAGTCTGCAACTCCTCCGCAGCACGAGAGAAGTTGCCCAGACGGCCGGCACACTCGAACGCGATCAGAGTGCTTACTGCCGGGATGCGTACTCTGGAATGACCAACCATAGGCACACGGAGAGATGAAATATTCAAAAGTAATAATTCAGTTCCATCTCAATATGAATATACCGTCATATCGTTTCTCTAGATTTAAATACGCATGAATAATGCCAGTATTATAACTGGACTTCCGGATACACTTCATAAACAATTTGTGATTGAGGCAGCCCCAACCATCGGAGGAACGGTTGAATCGGTCCGCTCGTGCGGGCCGGGCGCGCGAACGGCCGGCCTAGACGAACACCATCTGGGCGTCGGATCCGGCGTCGTTGAGGAAGGTGACCGCGCCCGCCTCGCGGATGCCGAGATCGTCGCGCAGATCGTCGAGCGCGAGCCCGGCGGCCCGGAGCCCGAGTTCGCAGACCAGGAAGCGCACGTCGAGTTCGGCCGCCGCCGCAAGCAGCTCCTCGAGCGTGGCGAGCCCCTTCTCCCGGAGCGCCGCTTCGCCCGCCGCCCACGCGCCGAGCTTGCCGGCCGGACGCAGCGCGCGGCAGCCCTCCATGGTGAAGAACAGCGTGACCTCCCGGTCGATCGCCGCCGCCGCGCTCGCCAGCACCATCGCGTAATGCACCCGGTCGAAGGCGCCCGACTGGACGATTATCGAGAGCTTAGCCATCGCCATCGCCGCATGTCGTGCACTGCGGATTCCGCTTGAGACCCATCTTGCGGACGGTCGTGGTCAGCGCGTCGTAGATCAGCAGGTGGCCGGCGAGGCTCTCGCCGATTCCCATCGTTTCCTTGAGAATCTCGGTCGCCTGCAGCGAGCCCATCGTGCCGGCGAGCGCGCCCAGCACGCCGCCCTCGGCGCAGGTGGGCACGATGCCGGGCGGCGGCGGCGACGGGTAGAGGCAGCGATAGCACGGCAGCGTGCCGTCGATCCCCGACTTGAAGGTCGCGAGCTGTCCTTCGAAGCGCAGCAGGGCGGCGGCGACGAGGATCTTGCCCGCGGCGTGACAGGCATCGTTCAGGGTGAAACGGGTCTCGAAATTGTCGCTGCCGTCGGCGATCACGTCGTAGCCGGCGATCAGCCCGGCGACGTTGCCGGCATCGAGCCGCGTCGGATGGGCGACGAGACTCACCTCCGGATTGACCGCCGCGACCGCCTCGGCGGCGCTCTCGACCTTGGGCATGCCGACCCGGTCGGTGGCATGGATCACCTGACGCTGCAGGTTGGAGAGGTCCACCGCGTCGTCGTCGACCACCCCGATGGTGCCGATCCCGGCCGCCGCGAGATAGAGGAGCAACGGCGCGCCGAGCCCGCCCGCACCGACCACCAGGACGCTGGATCGCAGCAGCTTCTCCTGGCCGATACCGCCGACCTCGGGCAGGACGATGTGCCGGGCGTAGCGCCGCAGCTGGTCTTCCGTCAGCATCGTGGGCGCGGGCGCTCTCAGCCGGCCGGCCCGGCGCCGGTCGAGCCGAACCCGCCCCCGCCGCGGGCGCTGTCCGGCAGAGCATCGACCTCGTCCCAGCCGATCCGGGTCACCGGCGCGACCACCATCTGGGCGATCCGCATGCCGCGCTCCACCGCGAAGGGCTCGTGGCCGAGATTGGCGAGCACCACCTTGATCTCGCCTCGGTAGTCGGCATCGACGGTGCCGGGGGCGTTCAGCACGGTGACGCCGTTCCGCGCCGCGAGCCCGGAGCGCGGGCGGATCTGCGCCTCGTAGCCGGGCGGGAGGGCTATCGCGAGCCCCGTCGGGATCGCCGCCCGGCCGCCGGGCGCCAGCACGACCGCCGCCGCCACCGCCGCGGCGAGATCGAGCCCGGCCGACTGCGCGGTCTCGTAACGCGGCAATGCGATGTCGTCGTTGCCCGGAAGCCGGGTCACCGCGACCGCGACTTCGCTCATTCGGCCGCCTCGGCGCGGGCATCGAACCAGTCCGCGATCCTCGACGCCAGCCGCTCGGCGACGGCGTCCTTGGCGAGGGTGGGCCAGTCCTCGACCCCGTCGGCGCTCACCAGGCGGACGGTGTTCTCCTCGCCGCCGAACGTGCCCGATCTGGGCGCGACGTCGTTGGCGAGGACCCAGTCGCAGCCCTTCGCCTCCAGCTTGCGCCGCGCGTTGGCGAGGAGGTCGTCGGTCTCGGCGGCGAAGCCCACGACGAGCGCCGGCCGGGCATTGCCGGCGGCCGCGACCGAGGCCAGCACGTCCGGGTTCTCGACGAGCTCGACCGCCGCGGGCGCCCCGTCCGACTTTTTCATCTTGCGCCCGGCCTCGCGGGCCGGACGCCAGTCGGACACCGCGGCGGCGAACACCCCGACGTCGGACGGCAGGGCGGCGCGGCAGGCCTCAAGCATCTCGCGCGCGGACTCGACGCGGACGACCTCCACCCCCGCCGGGTCGGGCTCGTGGGTGGGGCCGGTCACCAGCCGGGTCCGCGCGCCGGCGCGCGCGAGCGCCGCGGCGATCGCGTGGCCCTGCTTGCCGGACGAGCGGTTGCCGATGTAGCGCACCGGGTCCAGCGCCTCACGGGTCGGCCCGCTGGTCACCAGCGCCGCGCGTCCCCGCAGCCGTCCGCGTGCCGCGAAACAGGCTTCGACGGCGTCCAGTATCGCGGCGGGCTCCGCCATCCGGCCGGGGCCGTATTCGCCGCAGGCCATCTCGCCCTCGTCGGGCCCGACGAAGCGGATGCCGCGTTCGCGGAGCGTGGCGAGGTTGGCCCGGGTCGCGGCGTGCTCCCACATGCGGACGTTCATCGCGGGCGCGGCGAGCACGTCCTTGTCGGTCGCGAGCAGGAGCGTGGTCGCGAGGTCGTTGGCGAGCCCGCCCGCCATCCTGGCGAGGATGTCGGCCGTCGCCGGTGCGACCACCACGAGGTCGGCTTCGCGCGACAGCCGGATATGCCCCATCTCGTGCTCGTCGGTGAGCGAGAACAGGTCCCGGTAGACCTTGTCGCCGCTCAACGCCGACAGCGACAGCGGGGTGACGAACTGGGCCCCCGCCTCGGTCAGCACGCAGCGCACCGAGGCGCCGCGCTCGACCAGGCGGCGGGTCAGCTCGAGCGTCTTGTAGGCGGCGATCCCGCCCGCGACGATCAGGAGTATGCGCCTGCCGTTCAGCACCGCCCCGGTCCGCATGGTTCGTACAGCCCCGCCATAATACCCGCCCCGGGGTAGCAATCGGAAGAAATCGGTTGGGGGCGGATCGATCGAAACGGCAATGCCCTACGGCAGCACCGGCTCGGCGAGCGCCCAGATGCCGCGCGGGTCCTCGATCTCGACCACCCAGAGATCGGGATCGTAGCCGCGCTGGCGGGCGATATAGGCGTCGGCGTCGGCCTCGGGAACCGGGTCGTCGCCGGTGCCGCGGCGCCACGCCCGGCCACCGTCGGGCGGGGTGGTCGGCGTATAGACGGTGCAGCCCGCTTCGAACCGGTTGTGCTTGATCAGAATCGCGCCGGCATGCTCGTCGCCCCGGCGCACCAGATAGGCGTCGATGCCGTTTACCCGGCAGCGCCGGATTTCCGCATCGACCCAGATCGCCGCCTTGATGCGGGGAATCACGGGCGGGCCGTTCCAGCGTCGCGCCGACCGATTTTCAAAGTCACCGCGCCTCTCCCTTTACCTGTCCGTCGTTTCGACCGGAACGTCCGGAACGGATCCGGGGCGGCGGCCCTGGAGTCGGGAACGGCGCGGGCTTTCCGGCACCGGCCGGTGAGATGTCCGGGCTACCCGCCGGCCTGGGTCCAGAGCAGCACCGCCGCCAGGGCGGCGAGCGCGAGGACGGCGATCCACAGCCCCGGCGCACTGCGGCGCCCCGCCATCTCGGCGCGCAGGGCGGCAACCGTCTCGGGGTCGAGCTGGATACGGTTCTGGGCGAGCACGTCGACGGTCCGTTCGAGATCGCCGAGCGCCTTGGGCAGGCGGGCGAGCGCGTCGGACAGCGTTTCCACGGTCTCGCGGACGCGGGCCTGCGGTCCCATCTGCTCGGTCATCCATTCCTCGATCAACGGCCGGGCGAGCTCCCACATGTTGGTTTCGGGGTGCAGCCGACGGCCCACCCCTTCCGCGACCAGCATGGTCTTTTGCAGCAGCAGGAGCTGGGGCTGCACCTCCATCCTGAAACGTTTGGTGACCTGGAAGAGCTGGCCCACGAGGCGCGCCAGCGAAATCTGGTTGAGCGGCAGGCCGAGGATCGGCTCGGCGATCGCGCGCGCGGCCTGGGCGAAACCGTCGACCGACTGATCCGCCGGCACCAGCCCCGCCGAGACATGGATCTCGGCGACCCGGTTGTAGTCGCGGACCAGAAACGAATAGAGCATGTCCGCGAGGTAACGCCGCGTCGGCCGGTCGACCCGCCCCATGATGCCGAAATCGACGGCATGCACCCGGCCCTCGCTGTCGACCAGCAGGTTCCCCGGATGCAGGTCGGCGTGGAAGAAGCCGTCGCGAAATATCTGGAAGAAGAACACCGAGGCCATCAGCGCGACGATCTCCGCGAGGTCGTGGCCTTCCGCCTCCAGCCGTTCGCGGTCGTGGATCGGAACGCCCTCGACCCAACTCGACGTAAGGACGCGGCGTGCGGTTCGCCGCCAGTCCACTGTCGGCACCTCGAACCCGTCCATCTCCTCGAAATTGGCGCGAAGCTCCTGCGCCGCCGCGGCTTCGAGGCGCAGATCCATCTCGATCCGCGCCGATTCCGCGAAGGTCTCGACCACTTCCACGGGCTTGAGCCGGTCGAACGTGCCGTGAAGGCGGGCGACGATACCCGCCAGCCAGCGGATCAGGTCGAGATCGCGGTTGAACGCAGCCTCGATACCCGGTCGCAGCACCTTGACCGCAACTTCGGCGCCCTCGGCGGTCACGGCGCGGTGCACCTGGGCAATGGACGCCGCGGCGACGGCCTCGTCATCGAACTCGACGAAGACTTCGTCGAGTCCGCAGCCGAGCTCGGCCTCGATGGTCTTCCGCGCTTCCGCGCTCGGAAACGGCGGCAGGCGGTCCTGCAGCCGGGCGAGATCGGCCGCCAGCTCCTCGCCGACCAGGTCGGAGCGCACCGACAGCGCCTGACCCAGCTTCACGAAGGCCGGGCCCAGCTCCTGGAACGCCGCCGACAGCTTCTCGCCGGGACGCCTGGACCGCGCGCCGCCGATCCGGGGCCTGCCGAGGAGCCAAAGCGCGATCCGGATGCCGGCATGCGCCTTGACCGGCTCGAACGCCGAAAGCGCATCGTGGCGGGCGAGCGTGCGCACGATACGCCATATGCGCCGCAGATTTCTGAGGCCGTGGAACATCGCTCAGGTCCGCCAGGCGGAGTGCAGGGCGGCGATGCCGGCGCTGAGGTTGCGGTAGCGCACGGCGCCGAACCCCGCGGCGCGGAACTCGTCGGCAAGCGTTTCCTGGTCGGGGAAGGTGCGGATGCTGTCGGCGAGATATCGGTACGCGTCGGCATCGCCCGCCACGGCGGCGCCGAGACGGGGCAGGACGCCATAGGAATAGGCGTCGTAGAGCGGGCGCAACGCCGCGGCGACCGGCCGGCTGAATTCGAGGCACAGCAGCCGTCCGCCGGGCTTGAGCACGCGCCGCGCCTCGGCGAGCGCCGCCGCGCGGTCGGTGACGTTCCTGAGACCGAAGGCGATCGTGCACGCATCCGCCGCGCCGGACGGAAACGGCAGCGCCTCGGCACGACCGGCGACGAAGCGGATGCCGGAGAGCCGGCCGGCATCGACCGTACGGTCGACCCCGACGCTCAGCATCTCGACGCTCGGATCGCAGACGACGATTTCGGCCTCGACGCGGCGGAGAATTCCGTGCGCGATGTCTCCCGTGCCGCCCGCGATGTCGATCGCCGTCCAGCCCGGGCGCGGATCGAGCCAGTCGATCATCAGCGTCTTCCAGATCCGGTGGAGTCCGCCGCTCATCAGGTCGTTCATCAGGTCGTAGCGCGGGGCGACCGCGGCGAACACGCCGCGTACCCGCTCGGCGTGCTCTTCCGCGCCGAGTTTCCGGAATCCGAACAGCGTCTCGTTCGCCTTCGGAGTGTCGGGTTTCTCCGCCATCGCGCCGACCATAATCCGATGCAATGCGCGTCGCCAACGCGGTTCTGACCGGGGCCGTCCGGTTCGACATCGCGCGAAAATGCGCTAGTTTGCGGCATGCCCGAACTTCCCGAGGTCGAAACCGTCCGCCGCGGCCTCGCGCGCGCGATGGAGGGACGGCGCATCGACGGCGTGCGCGTCGCGCGCCGCGATCTGAGGCGCCCGCTGCCCCCCGATTTCGAGGAGCGGCTGGTCGGGCGGACCGTGACGGCGGTCGGGCGGCGGGCCAAGTACCTGATCGTCGATCTCGACGACGGCGGCGTTCTGCTCGCCCATCTCGGCATGTCGGGCCGCATGATCGTCGACGAGAACGGGCCGGGCACGCGGTCGTCCCGCCGCCAAGCCGACCACGAGCACGTCACCTTCGTGCTGGGCAACCGCACGTTCGTCCGGTTCGCCGATCCGAGGCGCTTCGGAATGATGGACCTGGTGTCCCGAGGCGCGCTTTCGGACCACCCGCTGATCGCGCATCTCGGGCCGGAGCCGACCGAAGCGGAATTCGACGGGAACCGGCTTTGGGCGTCGCTCGACGGGAAGCGCACACCGATCAAAGCGGCGTTGCTCGACCAGCGTGTCGTCGCCGGACTCGGCAACATCTATGTCTGCGAGAGCCTGTTCGAATCCGGGATCTCGCCCCGCCGCCTTGCCGCCAATGTGGGGCCCGCGCGCGCCGGCCGTCTGGCCCGCGCCATCCGCGAAACCCTCGCCTCGGCGATCGACGCGGGCGGCTCGACGCTCCGCGACCATGTCGCGCCCGACGGCGAACTCGGCTATTTCCAGCACCGGTTCAAGGTCTACGGGCGCGAGGGCGAGCCCTGCCCCGACTGCGACTGCGGCGGCGCGGTGCGGCGGATCGTGCAGTCGGGACGCTCCACCTTTTACTGCGCCGCACGGCAGCGTTGAGGGTGGGAATGCGGCCAGGACGTTTCGCGGTTCTCTTCGCGCTCGGCGCGCTGCTCATGATGTCGAGCGCCCGGGCCGGCGATTTCTTCGACGGGTTTCCCGATCTCCCCCTGATGCCGGGGCTCACCGAACGGCCGGAGTCGGCGGTGGTGTTCGACCACGCGACGGGGCAGGTGGCGACCGCCGTCGCGTCGGGGCCGGTGGAGCCCGCCGCGATCAGACGGTTTTACCGCCGCACGCTGCCGCCGCTCGGCTGGGTGCCCGAATGCGCCGCGGCAAGCTGCCCGCCGCCGGACCGATACGGCCGCGACGGCGAGGCTCTGGAACTCGAGCTCGTGCCCGAGCGCGGCGAGACCACCGCGCGTTTCGTGCTCACCCGATAACGCTCCAACCCGAAACCAGCGAGGCGTCCATGGCTTACGAACACATCATCGTCGAGACCCGCGAGTCCGTCGGGCTGATCACCCTGAACCGGCCGGACGCGCTCAACGCGCTGTCGACGCCGCTGGTGCGCGAGCTCGCCGATGCGCTGGCCGCCTTCGATGCCGACGCGGCGATCGGCGCGATGGTGCTGACCGGCTCGGAAAGAGCCTTCGCGGCGGGCGCCGACATCAAGGAGATGCAGTCCAAGACCTGGCCCGACACCTATACCGAGGACTTCATCACCGCGGACTGGGAATACATCCTGCGCTGCCGCAAGCCGGTGATCGCGGCGGTGGCGGGTTATGCGCTGGGCGGCGGCTGCGAGCTCGCGATGATGTGCGACTTCATCGTCGCCGCGGACAACGCGCGCTTCGGCCAGCCGGAGATCCAGCTGGGCGTGACGCCGGGCGCCGGCGGGACCCAGCGCCTCACCCGCTTCGTCGGCAAGTCGAAGGCGATGGAGATGTGCCTGACCGGGCGGATGATGGATGCGGACGAGGCGGAGCGCGCCGGGCTGGTGAGCCGTGTCGTCGCTGCCGACCGGCTGGTCGACGACGCCGTGGAGACCGCGCAGAAGATCGCCGGCATGTCGCTCCCCATCGCGCTGATGGTCAAGGAAGCGGTCAACCGGTCCTACGAGATGTCGCTCAGCGAAGGCGTCCGCTTCGAGCGCCGGCTGTTCCAGGCGACCTTCGGCACCGCCGACCAGAGCGAGGGCATGGCGGCGTTCGTGGAGAAGCGCAAGCCGAACTTCAGCGGCCGGTAGGCCTTCCGGGCTGCCTCGCCATCGACGACGGGGCCGCCCGTCGGCGCGGTCGGGTGCGGGTTACTTGGCCTCCGCCTGATACTTCTTCGCCGTTTTCTTGAGGAAGGCGAGCATCTCCGCGCCCTTGTACCCCCGCTTGTCCATCTCCTTTATCCACACTTCGTGCGAAGCGGTGGCACGCGCGATCCACCGGTCGAGCGCCTCCTTCGACAGGCGACCGATCTCGGCGCCCTTCTTGACACCGTATTCGCGCGAGATCTGCCCCTGCCTGTCCTGGCGGACGGCGATCCAGTCCGAGGTTTCGCGGGTCGAGACCCTGTCGATCACCGCCCTCAAATCGGCCGGCAGCTTCTGGTAGCTCTTCTCGCCGATCAACTGGAGCAGGGTCGAGTGGTAGGCCGGGATTTCGAGATGATGGCTGGTCACGTCATGGAGCTTGAACGGCTTCATGATCATCCACGGGATCATCATTCCCTGGACCTGGCCGCGCGCCAGCGCCTCGTAGACGGCGGGAAGCGGCATCTGAACCGGGACCCCGCCCAGCTCCTTGACCGTAATTCCGATATATCGCGAAGCCACGCGGATCTTGAGCCCTCGCAGGTCCTCGATCTTGGCGACCTTTTTCTTGGTTGTATGCAGCAGCCCCGTGTCGGTCATCGTGATGGCGACGGGGCGGAACCCCTTGAAGTCGACCTTGGCGTAGGCGTCGTAGTAATCCCAGGCGAGCCTGGTCGTGACCGCGGCGCCCGCGGCGCCGAGGAAGGGCAGCTCCAGCCCGGCGAGGACGGGGAACCGGCCGGCGGTATAACCGGGCAGGGTGTATACCAGGTCGACCACCCCGTCGGTCACCTGGTCGACGAGCGCCGACGGCTTGCCGCCAAGCTGCATCCCCGGAAACACCGTCACGTCGATGCGCCCCTTGGAGCCCTGCTCGATCAGGTCGACCACCTTCCCGACCATGACCTTGCCGTCCCAGCCATGCGGCGAGCTGAAATGGTGGAACCGAAGCTTGACCTCCTGCGCAACGGCAACTCCCGCCGAACCCATCGCTAGTGCAGCCGTCGTTGCGAGGACTGCGAAACCCCGACACATGCTCATGCGGTTCCTCCCGATATCGGAATTGATGCCCGGATCATTCTTGCAACCCGCCGCCATGCCGGCAAGCCGCCCGGCCCGTTGCACGGCGATGGCCGAGCAGCGATGATCCGGTCCCCATGAACGAAAGCCACGGCGGGCAGGCCTCTCCGGACGGCGCGGGCGACGCGGTTGCGCTGGGCCCCGCGGGCCGCGCGTTGATGCAGGTCTGCGAGGTCCTCGCTCTTGTCGGCGGGTCGATACTGCTGCTGCTCACCGCGGTGACGGTCCTGAGCGTCGTGGGCCGGACCGGGTTCGACCTGCCGATACTCGGCGACTCCGAGATCGTCGAGGTCGGGGTCGCATATGCGGTGTTCTCCTTCCTCGCCTATTGCCAGATGCGCAACGCAAACATCATCGTCGATTTCTTCACCGCGCGCGCGCCCATGCGCATGCGCAAGAGCCTGGACGCCTTCTCGGCGGTTCTGTTCGCCCTGGTGGTCTGCATCGTGACCTGGCGGCTTGCGCTCGGCGGGATCGACAGCTACCGGCGCGACGATTTCTCGATGTTCCTGCAGATCCCGATCTGGTGGGGCTATGTGGGCGCCTTCCTGTCGTGCCTGGTCTGGACGGCGGCGTGTTTCTACACCGCCGCCCGCCGCTTGCGGGGCGGTTGAACGCGGATGGGGGATTTCGAGCTCGGGCTGCTGTTCTTCGCCCTCACACTGGCGGTCATCGCGCTCCGCGTACCGGTAGCGCTCGC
Organism: Defluviicoccus sp.; assembly: GCA_028820505.1. Classification (GTDB taxonomy): domain Bacteria; phylum Pseudomonadota; class Alphaproteobacteria; order MPNO01; family MPNO01; genus MPNO01. Next base: position 3,215 of record JAPPIT010000167.1, on the reverse strand, counting down.
CATGCTGGTCATGGGCGGCCTCGGCTACGGGCTGGTCGCCGGCTGGGATCCGCTGATCGACACGCTGAAGTCGTCCGCCTACCAGCGGTTTTCCTCCTACACCCTCTCGGTGATTCCGCTGTTTCTCCTGATGGGCCAGTTCGCCACCAAGGCGGGGATCAACCGGTCGCTTTTCCAGGCGACCCGCGCCTGGGTCGGTCACCTCAGGGGCGGCCTTGCGATCGCTACCGTCGGTGGCTGCGCGATGTTCGGCGCGATCTGCGGCTCTTCGCTCGCCACCGCGGCAACGATGTCCCAGGTCGCCCTGCCGGAAATGCGGCGCTACGGCTATTCCGCGTCGTTGTCCACCGGGACCCTGGCGGCCGGCGGGACGCTGGGCATCCTGATCCCGCCATCGGTGATCCTGGTCATCTACGCCGTCTATACCGAGCAGTCGATCGGCCACCTGTTCCTCGCCGCGCTGATCCCCGGCATCATCGCGACCGTCGGCTACATGATCGTGGTCGGGGCGTTCGTCCGGCTGGCGCCGGGTTCGGGCCCGGCCGGCGAACGCCAGAACCTCGCCGTCCGGCTCCGCAGCCTGCGCGACATCTGGCCGGTGGCCCTGGTCTTTGTCCTGGTCGTCGCGGGCATCTATCTCGGCTGGTTCTCCCCGACGGAAGGCGCGGCGATCGGGGCCGCCGCCGTCGGGCTGATCGCGGTCGCGGTCGGCGGGATGCGCTGGCGGGGGCTGCGCCAGAGCCTGCTGGAGACGGCGGAGATCACCGCCATGATCTTCCTGATCCTCTTGGGCGCCGAGCTGTTCAACGCCTTTCTCGCGCTCACCCAGATGCCGACCGAGGTCGCTCGGGCCGTGAACCGCCTGGACGCCCCGGCGATGCTCGTCATGGTAGCGATCCTGCTGGTCTATCTGCTCCTCGGCTGCGTTATGGAATCGCTGTCGATGATCCTGCTGACCGTCCCCGTGTTTTACCCGATCGTGCTGTCGCTGGATCTCGGCATGGCGCCCGACCAGTTGGCCGTATGGTTCGGCATCCTGGCCCTGATGGCGGTCGAGGTCGGCATGATCACGCCGCCCTTCGGCCTCAACATATTCGTGATCAACGCCATGGCGCCGGGAGTCTCGATGGGCGAGACCTATCGCGGCGTGCTGCCCTTCGTGGCCAGCGACGTCGTCCGCATCCTGATCATACTCGTCGCGCCCTGGACCGCGCTCTGGGCGCCGGGCCTCTGGTAGCGCCGTCCGGTTTCCCGCCGATCCTACCGGGCGAGCGCCGCCTCCACCCCGGCGGCCAGCCCGAGGAGCGCGGCATCGCCGCCGCGCGCGCCCATCAGCATCAGCCCGACCGGCCCCGATCCGGGCTCGTGGCAGGGCACGGTGATGGCGCAGCGGTCGAGGAAATTGCCCACGAAGGTATTGCGGAGCGTGCGCGAATTCGCGGCCAGCCACTCGTCCGCGCTATTGCCGATCGAGGCGATCGGCGGCGCGACCCAGGCGAGAGTCGGCATGGCGACGGCGTCGTAGGGGGCGGTGACGGCATCGGCGCGGGCGATGAGGTCGCGCTGGCCGGCCAGCAGGTCGATATAGACATGGGCCGGTATGCCGGCGCCATTCCGGAATCGTCGGGCGATGATCGGGTCGTAGAGGTCGCCCTTCGCCTCCAGCAACTCCCGGTGCCAGGCATAGCCCTCGATGATCGGCAGCGTGCCGCCCGCGTTCAGCGGCGCGATCTCGTCGAGCTCCGCGAACGCGATCTCGACGATGCGCGCGCCGGCGGCCGACAAGCGGCTCAGAGCGGTCTCGAAGGCGCTGGCGACCGCCTCGTCGAGGTCCTCGCAGACGAGGTGCTTGGGGACCGCGACGGTCGCGTGCTCCACCGGGTGCGGGGCGAGGCGTTCGGGCCTCTCCCCGGCGAAGATCGCATCCACCATCGCGCAGCACTGGACGCTGTTGCCGAGCGGGCCGATGCTGTCGAGGGTGGGGGCGAGCGGGACGACGCCATCGGTCGGGATGCGTCCGGTGGTCGGCTTGAATCCGGTAATGCCGCAGAACCCCGCCGGCATCCGGACCGATCCCGCGGTGTCGCTGCCCAGCGCCGCCGCCGCCATCCCGTCCGTCACCGACACCGCCGCGCCCGAGGACGAGCCGCCTGGAATGCGTCCGGTCGCGCGGTCCCAGGGGTTCTTGGGCGTGCCGTAATGCGGGTTGAGCCCGAGCGCGCCGAAGGCGAATTCGGTGATGTTGGTGGTCCCCAGGACGATCGCCCCGGCGGCGCGCAGCCGGGCGACCACCGGCGCGTCGTCGGCCGCCGGCGGGCGATCCTCCAGCGTCTTCGACCCGGCAAGCGTCGTGTAGCCCCTTATGTCGCACAAATCCTTGATCGAGACCGGGATGCCGGCGAGCGGCGAGGGAACGATTCCGTGACCGCGCGCCTTGTCCGATGCGTCCGCCGCGTCCATTGCGGCGTCCTTGAACAGGCGGATGAAGGCGCGCGCGCCCTCGCCGTCGGGATCCTCGATCCTGTCGAAGCATTCGGCGGTCAACGCGGCCGAGGTCGTGCGGCCCTCGGCCAGATCCTCGGCCAGATCCCAAAGCGGCTTCATGGGCATGTCGTGCTTCTCCCTGTCGGTGGCGGAATTCGGACGGTTACTCGGCGCTCCCGACTCCGGCCTCCGCTTCGAGCGCGTCTTCGCGCATCCGCCTGAAGGTGAGCGCGGGCGCGTCGACGTTGATGTCGACCAGCGGCGCGTCGGGCCGGGAGTCGAACACGCGCTGCTGGGCTTCCATGATCTCGAGGTCCTCGTGGAACACCCGCAGGAAGTCGGTACGGAAGATCTCGTCCATCTCCGCGCTGCCGGTCTGGAAGAGGCGGGTATGGGCGTAGAAATGGTGGGTGGTGCGCGCGGTCTCCGGCGTCGGGCAGTTGGGGACGTGGAAGGCGATCCCCTGCACGCGGTTCCCGTCCAGCGCGCCGCGCCCGATTTCGGTGCAGCCCACGTCCACGCCGACGCGGAACCTGCCCTGAGAGGTGTCGTTTTCTGACGGTTTATCAATATCTTGTGGCATCGCATCGACCCGGAACGCGCAAGACGGCACCGGGCCGATGTAAGCGTACTGTAAGCGGATTCGTTCCAGCGTCAGGTCATTCGTGTCGGCGCGGGCACAAGCGGCCCCCGGCAACCCTTCGGGTCCCGGGGGATGACGGCCCGGCCCC
>JAPPIT010000140.1 GCA_028820505.1 Defluviicoccus sp. | reverse complement strand
GCGCCTTGCCGCGCCGTTCGCCGCCGCGCATCAGCGCGACCGTCTCGCGCTCCTCCGCCAGCGCCTTGTCGGTGGTGAGACCGCCGCCGCCCTGCAATGCAGGCGCGTCGTGCAGCCGGCCCTCGCGCTTGAGTCCCTCCATGGCCCGCTCGATGGCGTCGGCCGACGTGGCGCCGGGGTCGAAGGCGAGCGCGGCCGCGAGCAGGTCGGTTGTCGAGAACACCGCGTCGCGCTCCGAGAGATGGGCCAGCGCCCAGTCCACCGCCGCGCGCGCGGGGTCGGCCTTCGCGGCATGCTCGAACAGGTCCGGCTGGCGCGGCGGCGCAGGGGAAGCGTCCTTGACCGTTTCCGCGGCGCGCGCCTTCTCCGCCCCGTGGCGCTCCATCGCCTCGGCCACCAGCCCCCTGGCGTCGAAGCCGAGGGACGCGGCCTGCTTCTCCCACGTCTCGCGCAGCGCGTCGCGGTCGACCTCGCGCTTGGCCGCGCGGGTCATCAGCGCCGCGCGCCGGGCGAGATGCGGGTTCTCCCCCGTCGTGCCGAGGCCCCGGCCCTCCATCGCCGCCTCGATCTCCGCGCGCCGCGTGGAAAACGCCTCCACGGTCTCGCGCGGGACCCCGGCAATCTCGAACCGCCCGTCGGCGTGGGTCTTCTCTATGGAGTAGCCGAGCCGCGCGAGCTCGCCGGCCAGCGCGTTGCGGTAGAGCGCCCCCAGCGCCATCTTCGAGCCGTAGAGCCGCTCGTTGGCCATCGTCCGCCACTTGCCGTCCGGGCCGAGCAGCATGTTGGCGATCACCGAATGCGTGTGCAGCGCGGGATCGAGGTTCCGGGAGGTGTCATGCCGGAAGGTGGCAATCACCGTCTTCTGGCCGCCGGCCCGGACCATGCGCCCGCCTGCCCGGGCCTGGCCCGGACCCGATCCGGGCTCCCGCATCCGGGTCTCGGCGGCGTTGCGCTCGAACCAGTCGAGCGCGCCCGCCACCGCGCGGTCGTGCGCCCCGACGATGCGCTCGTCGCCGCCGACCAGCGCGGCCAGGGACACGCTCTTGGGCGCGCTGAAGGTCAGGTCGCGGCCGGGGCGGTGATGAATCTCGCCCTCCCTGCCGCGCTTGCCGAGACGCTTCCCCGAGCCGTCCGGGACCTCTCCCTCCAGCACCGCGCGGAAGGTGTCGGGGTCCACCGGGCCTTCGAGCCCGAGCTCGGCGGCGCCCCTGCCGGCCCAGGCGCTCGCCGCCCTGTGCTCGTCGGAATCCCTGGCGTAGTAGGAGTCCTTCTCGTAGTAGCTCACCCCCTGCGCGGGCGAGGCCACCGCGCCGATCGAGGCGACCATCAGAACCAGCGCCCGCGCGGACGGACGGGCGGCTGATACGCCTCGACGGGCTCCGCCGCGACGGGCGGTTCGGGCGAGGGGACGGAAACGTTCAGGCGGGACCCGCCCGCCGGCGCAACGGTCGAAACGGCGCGTCCGGGTTCCGGGGCGGCCGCCGCTGGGGCGGCTCTCGCCGGCACACGGTCCGGTTCGTGCATCGCGTATGGCGGAACGCCCTCGATAAAGCCCGGCCGGCGCTCCGCGGTCGAAGCCCGGCGCGCGGCCGCCCCCGATACCCCCGCAGGCTGCTGCCGCGCCAGGTTCAGCAGACCCGAAAGCGCGAACACCACCGCGAAGCCGGTGCCGGCGCCGAGCAGGATGTTGTCCCCGATGACGGCGAGGATATGACTCCGGGACCGCAGCGCCGCCGGGTACGTCGCCACGCCGTCGCGGAGCCACGTCACGGTCCTGCCGTCCGCCAGCCGGTACTTCGTCGATGCGCGCTCGTCGAAGCCGACGAAAATCAGCGCCTGCGCCACGCTCACCTTGCGCGCGGCATACCAGTCGTGGGCATCCGTGTAGCGCGTCAGCGCCAGAGAGGGCAGCAGCAGCGCCGTCGCGGCCGCCCCCAGCGCCCCCAGCACCAGCGCCCGCCGCAGCCGGTCGAGGTCGATCATCGGCCCCGGTCCCGGAGCCGCCGGCAAGCGTCCGGTCGTGCGCGGCGGAGCGCGAACATCCCGTCAGGATCGGTGTCCGAGCCGTCGCGATGGAGGGTATCGAGCGCGGCCATGAACACAAGGATAGGACCGCCGCAAAGCCCCGCAAGTCCTTGCCTGTAGGCGATTTACCGCGAATCATACTCCAGGGGTCTGGAAGGTACGCCTGGCGTCGAAAGTCCCCGAAAAAAATTTCGTCCGATTCGCGTGGCGCGTCCGAAATCGGCGGCCAGACCGAATCGACAGCCGATTCCAGCGCCCTGCCACCGCCCTCGACAGCCGGCCGGCATGTCGAGCCAACCGGCGACACGGCCCCCCGTCAGGCCGAGGCAGTCTCCGCCGTTACCAGCGTTTTGAGAATGTCCTCCCCGATGCTGTCCGCCACCCGAGCAGACGACGCCTTGATCGAATCCCGCGCCAGATGCGCATAGCGCGAGGTCGTCTCGATCTTGTTGTGACCCAACAACTTGCCGATCATCGAGAACGATTTTCCGACCGCAAGCGCCCGGTTCCCGAGGCTGCATGTCGGCAATTCATGGATGTACGACCTTCGGCACCGTTGAACACATTAGAGCGTACGGAGCAAGCTCTCGGTGTCGGCCTCCTGGCCGTTGTAGGCTGCGGGAAGAAAGCCTGCCAGACGTCTCTCGTCCGATCGAATGTCCGCGAGCAACGCACGCAGATACTCGATTTGCTCACCCGCATTGAGGCCCGGCCCGTAGCGCAGCGGGCTCGGATCGAACGGTATTCCTTCGCCATAGATCGCTGGCAAATGCCACCCCAACTGCAACAGAGGCCCCGCCATATGGCGGCGGGCGGCGGGATGCAGTGCTTCTCCGCGTTCATAGCTGGCTCGCAGCAGCCCCATCGTCAGCCAGTACTGACGATTGGCAAGCATGGCTAACTCTCGGGCAACTGGTTGGGCGATCGTGGTCTCGTGGCCGAGGAAGGCAGTCGGATTGACCTTACTATGGACCAACGGATAGCGAGGGTCGTTCGCCGGTAGACTCCATGGATCGTCTATTCCAGCCAATGCCGGGTGCCGGCCCAGCAGTACCGAACGAAAGAACTCGTAGTGCTCGGTTTCTCCTTCGTCTTGTACGCCCATTAATTCCAGGTCCCAGCGGCACCAATCCACACGATCAGGCTCGGCCTGCTTGGCGATCGCCAGCACCTCGCGAATTCGCCGATACATACTACCCACCGGCTGAACCTGTTCAATCACTGGCATTAGCGGAGCGAGCGATTTGGAGACCTCCTTATCCTCGACGAGCGCGCCAGGGGGCGACTCGATGATCAGGTATTTGGCGAACGTGATCCGCGAGGCCGGTTCAAGTGACATCCTCATAGGGTAGATCGCCGGCTCGAAGGGAAAATCTTGCCTCGTCAGCGCCGGTGCTGCGCCCAGCTCGTGTAGCAATCGGTTTATGACATCCAAATGCACCATCTCCTCGATTGCGATGGCGAGCAAATTGTTTGGCCGCCTAGGCCGCCTCTGGCCGTGGCCAGCAAGCGATGCGAAGTGCGGCCGCTTCAGTGAAAATGCAGCGAAGAGATACATGAGCATGACGCTGTGCTCGACCTCCGCCGCTTCGTGCAACAATCGGATGAGCTCCCAGCGCGGCTGGCCGTAGCGGCTGTGCGGGCCGAGATCGCGTGACGGCTCCAGTGAATTACGTGGGATCGCCGGATCGACGCGCACTTTGTCGAGTACCCGCAGCAGGCTCTGTTTGTAGCGCCCATAGCCGGTGCAACGGCACAGATGCGACTCGTAGGCACCATCGACCCTGGCCTTGATCTCAGAACGGTCGATCCCCGACGTCCTAGCCTCTTCCAACAAGCAGAAGCCCGTCATCAGAAAACCGGGCGTGCAATAGCCGCATTGCATCGCATAGTCATCGATGAAGGCTTGTTGGAGCGGATGCAACTTACCGCCGCAGGCCAGCGACTCCACCGTCTTCAGCTCCCAGCCATTTGCCACCTTTAGCGTTGTGCTGCATGCAGGCACCGGTTTCCATGGCGCCTCGCTTGAGGCGCGCACGGCGACCGTGCACGCCCGGCAGAAACCGATACCGCAGCCAAGTTTGGTTCCGCTGAGGCCGAGTTCTTCATGCAGATAATCGAGCAGTCGCCAATGGGCCGGCAGTTCCTGCGGTAGCTGCACAGTCCCATTGACGGTGACCGCGAACGAGATGAAATCAGCCATTGCTTGCCCTAGCGATGAGAGCCCTCACACGCGCTGCTGTAATCGGGAGTGACGTGGCGCGAGTGTCCATCGTGCCACCACGAGGTAGTGATGACAGCGCGTGGTGGATTGCGTTTGCGATGGCCGGCGCCACCGGCGTGAGCGACACTTCGGCTATACCCTTCCTGCGCAACGGAGGCGGTGCCATTCCGCCCGGCGGCGGCTTGATCTGGGCGAGAATGTGACGATTCGGCTCAAGATCGACGAAGACCGTTTCGATTCCCTTCTCCGGCATTGTCGTCAGCCGCGGCAGAGCATACGAGTCGAAGTTGACGAGACGCTGCCCGCCGCTGGCCCCACTCGGGTACTCTTCACTCAGCGCGTATCCGAGCGCTTGGGCAAACCCGCCTTCCACCTGTCCCTTGACCAACTCCTCGTCGGCGCGGTCTCCAGCGTCGAGAACCACCATCGCGTCACTCACCTGCACCTTGCCGGTCGACATGTCGATGCGAACGGCGACCAGACAGCCCGCTGTTGCGTATACGGAGCGATGGGTAGCGGACGGCTTGGGCTCGTCGTAGTAGTCATCATTGGGTGGGATGTGCCGCAAGCGCTCGAAGACCTTCGGGTGGGAACGGCGCGGATCCTCTTTGTTGCCCATGAGCGCGAGCGCATCGAGCCAAGCCCCGAACGTGTCATCGCCATACTTGAACTTCGCCCAGCTCCACACTCCATGGAAGCTGCCGTGCGCCCACATGCGCGAGCAGCCCGAGGCCAGCACTGCGTCGCACAGGGATGCCCAAGTGAGCGGAGATCGGCCCTTGGCGACCAAATGGCCGTTCTCGAACCTGACATTAGCATGAGCGAGATCCGCAGTTTTGGCATTCCAGGCCTGCGCCACCACAGGCAGCCAAACGAGCCGCCACCACAGCCTGCTCAGCGCTTCGACGACATGACCGCCGAAGAAGATGCTCTTGGACGCCGACGTCGTGCTCGCATACCGGTGGTAGGTATCGATGCCCGACAGCGGTTCTCCAAGCCACCGCGCACGGCCACCACGCACCTCGTCGCACGGGCGGCCGAACACGGCCGTGGTCAATTGCGCGAGGCCCGTCCACGCCCCCTGACCCATCTCCACGGCTTCGGTATCAAGGACCAGCCTGTAATCATCGGTCAGACTCAGCGCCGCAGTCGAGCCATCGCTCGTGGTGCCATAGGCCTCCATCGCCATGGCGAAGCCTACTCCATAGAGTTCGTCCGCCGGGGCTTTCTGTTGCCGGCAGTGCCGGTTGAGCCACAGGTCCGAGGCAGCGGCAGCCGCCAGTACTTCCTTGTTCCGAAGGTCGTGCACGAGCGGCTTCCCATCGACGTCAAGGTCCCCGTTATCAAGCACGCGAGCTCTGCGGAACTTGATCGGATCGGGAGCATCTCTGCCGATGTCACGGGCGGCCTGATCGACCAGTTGCTCGATATTGAAGTTAACCTGGGGGTAAGCCTTCGGGTCCCGGGGGATTGAAGGTGCCGGGCGAGTAGCGCCCCGCC
>JAPPIT010000035.1 GCA_028820505.1 Defluviicoccus sp. | reverse complement strand
TGGCACCGGAGGAGCGCGCCGACACCGCGGTGATGGCGCCGACGCACGAGATCCGGCGCCAGGCCAACCGGGCGATCCGCGAGGGGCTGGCGGACGACGGCACCCTGCACGGCCGCGTGCTGCCCATCGACCGTCTGGTGCCGCGCCGCCTCACCCGGGCGCTGGCCGCCGACATCGCGAGCTACGAGCCGGGCGACACGCTGGTCTTCCACCGCGACGTGTTCGGCTGCGCGAAGGACGATGTCTGCACCGTGACCGCGGTCGCGGACGGCACCGTGGTTCTCGCGCACCCGGACGGCGGGGAGCGCCGCTTCCGGCCCTCGGGCAACGCGGCGTATTACTTCGGGCTCTACGACACCGAGCCGATCGAGCTCCGGGCGGGCGACCGGATCCGCTGGACCCGCAACCGCAAGGCGCGACCGCCCCGCTTCGGCCATCCCCCGTCCCCGCACCTGGTCAACGGGAGCGAGGCGGAGATCGTGGAGATCGGCTCCCGGCGGGTGCGGTTCCGCGATGGAGACCGCGAGTTCGGCCTCGCGCTCGACGATCCGCAGCTCCGCCATCTCGACCACGCCTACTGCACGACCGTGCACGCGGCGCAGGGGCGGACCGCGACCGCGGCGATCGCGGTGCTCGACGCCGGCGGCGCGGCGGACCGCGAGATGTTCCATGTCGAGATCAGCCGGGTGCGCGAGGACTTCCTGCTGCTGACCGACGACCGCGAGGCGCTGATCGAGCTCCTGGAAGGACGTGATGGCGGCGGGGACGGCGCGCTGGAGGCGCTCGGCATCGACCCCGGATCGGTGTCCCCCGGAACAAGTCCGGGGCAGGCAGGGGCAGGCCCCGCCGCGCCGCCGCCCGCGGTCGAGCCGGAGATATTCGCCGCGCTCGCCGCCGACTGGCGGGCGCTGAAGGAGCGGGCCGAGGAGACCGGGACCGTCCCCTTCTTCCTTCCCGGCTACCGGGAAGTGGTGGCGCGGGCGGCGGCGCTCGGAACCGGCGATCTTTCCGCCGGGATGCGCGGGTTGGTCGACGCGGTGCTGGAGGAGCACCGGGACCATCTCGCCCGCGACCGCGAGATCGCCGCGCTGGTCGGGCGCATCCAGGCGCACTGGCGGCGCTGGCCGGAGCTCGCCTGGGCGGATCGCGCCCCGCATCGTGCCGAGTGGCGGGAACAGGCGGAGGCGCTGGTCGGAGAGGCGCGCGGGCGGCTCGCCGGGGCACCGGACGGAGACGACACCGCCCTTCACCTCTCGGCCATGCCGGGCGGGCGCGGCGGTCTGGCGGCGGCGCTCGCGGGTCTCGAACGGACCCGGCTGCGCGACGACGCCAGGCGTTTCGGCGAGGTCTGGGACGCGCTCCGCGAACGCGCCCGGACCGAGGGGCTGCCGGAGAGCCTCCTTCCCGGCTACGCGGAGATCGCGGAGCTCGGCCAACGGCTCGACGAGGCGGGTCTCGATCATGGCCGGGATAGCGCGGTGGCGGAATGGCGTGCGGTCCACGACGAACAGGCCGCGCTGGCGGAGACGGTGCGCACCCTGCCGGAAAGGGTGGCGGCATGGCGCGCGCGCCGCGTGGACCCCGGGACCCACGATCCCGCCGCCGCCGCGACGGATGCCGACCGCGCGGCCTGGCGGCGGGACGGCGCGGGGCTTGGGGCCGAGGCGCGCGCCATGCTGCGCCCGGACGATGCGCACGCGCCTTATGTCGACGCCGCGCCGGGCGCGTCCGCGAGCCTCACGGAGGCGGCGGACGCGGTTCGCGACGCGCTGGCCGACGATCGGCTCACGGTCTTCAATCGACTCGCCCGCGAGGTGAAGCGCCGGCAGGAGGAGACCGGTATCGAGCCCCGCCACCTGCCCGGCTACGGCGAGACCGTCTCGGAGGCGCGCGCGCTGGACCGGCTTCCCGGGCTCGCGGACTCTGACAGGAGGGTGCTCGGGACCTGCCTGGAATACGACCACAGGAGCGCGCTTCTGTGCCGGGAGATCGAAGCCTGGCCTGGCCGGGCCGATGCGCTGCGGAACGGGCACCCGGCCTCCGGCGCGGCGCCGGAAGAGCTTGCGGACTGGCGGGAGCGGGCCGGGCCCCTGCTCGCCGAGGCCGGCGCGATGACGGCCGGGGACAGCGCCCACAGACCCCATCTCGACGCCATGACGGAGGAGCGCGCGGCGATCGGGGACGCGGCGCGGCGCCTCGACGCGGCAATCGCCGAGGCCGAATGGATGGAGATCGCCGCGCACGTGAAGTCGGCGAACGACTTCGTGCGGGAGAACGGCGGGATTCCGTATTACGCCCCCACCCATGGCGCGCTGGTGGAACGGGCGCGCTCGCTCGATGCGAGACCCGACCTGCCGGAAGACCGGCGGGAGAGCGTGGGGAAGATCCTCGCCGCCGACGAACTCTGGGCGGACGAGCGGGAACGGGTGGGCGCGTTCCTCGATGCGGCCGGCAAGGTCGAGACCGCCCGCGCCGCGCTCGCGGGCCGGGCGGTGGCGGCACCCCCGGCTCGGAGGCCGAGGCAAGCGGCGGAACAACTGCCGGAATGGGACGGCTGGCGCGCCGAGGCCGGGCGGGTTCTCGACGACGCCGGGAAGCTCGGCAACATCCCCCGACCCGCGCTCACCGCCCATCTCGCCGCCCTCGGCGCCGCTCCCGACGAAATCGCCGCGCGGGAGGAGAGGATCCACGAGGCGGTCGAACGCGACGAACGCGCGCGCGCCGAGACCGCGCGGCGGGAGGCGGAACAGGACCGCATCGCCGCCCGGCGCGACGAGGCCGAACCGGCCGCCCGCGAGAGCCGGGAGGTGGAAGCGAGGGCCGCGCGGTCTCGGCGCGCGCGCGCCACGGGGCGGGAGGCCGGAACGGAGGCTGCCCGGGAGCGCGGCCCGGCCCGGGAGCGGGATGTCGCGCAACGGCCGTCCCGCGAAGAGCGCCAAGCGGCCCGGCTGGCGCAACGCCTCGACGACTGCCTGGCACGGCGCGACGCGCTGCTGGAGAGGGCGGAAGCGAGGCTCCTCTCCACCGAACCGGTGAGCGCGCTCGGCCTGTCCCACAAACGCTGGCGGCGCGATGCCAGGCGCGCGGTCGAGGCGGGGCGGGAGCTCCTCAAGGACCCGCGCAACGCGCCGCATCTCGACGCGCTCGGCGGACGGGAGAGGATCGAGGCCGGCGTCGGGCGCCTCGAACAGGCCTCGACGATCGACGGCATGCCGGCGCGCATGGCGGTGGGATGGGAGGCGCTCCAGGACCGGGTGCGCCAGACCGGCCGGCACCGCTTCTTCCTTCCCGAGCACGAGAAGCTCTGCCGTACGATGTCCGATTACGACTGGTGCGTGAAGGACACCGGCGCGTCGCACTTCATCCGGGGCGAGCTCGACCTGCGCGAGACAATGACCCGGCAGGCCGAACGCATCGACCGCGTGGCCGGGACGCTCAGGGAGAGCATCGACAAGCGCGCGGGGGCGGAGAAGAGCGAGGTTCCCTTCGTCCGCCAGCCGGACTACGGGGCCTGGCGCGGTCCCGCCGAGCATGCGGTGCACGAAGCCAGAGAGATGCTGCGGGACAGGACATATGGGGTGCAATTCGAGCACAGCCCCGGCCTTCGGGACACGCTGCGAAACCTCTCCGACACGCTAGACCGGCCGCTCCGCGCCGAGCGCGCCGAATGGGAGAACATCGAGCGCCAGCGCATCGCAACCGAGCACCGGCAGAGCCTGTCCAGAGGCCGGGGAATGTCATGGTGATCGATGGATGGACTGCGAGGAACCCAGACGGTGCATCGCATATGAAGCAAGAAGATCATCTAGGAAGGGTCCTAGCGGAAGGCGTGTCACGAGACAGCGAAACATCATGTCGCGTACCATATACAGTAGGAAGTAGATCTACAGCCACAACATACAGAAATCGTTCACTTGATGTTCTCCTGCAAATGTGTCATAAAGAATCCCAGAGATGAGTGAGGGCGGACTATGACCGAGTTCTCTAGGCTCAGGAAGGCTGCGGGTCTGACCATTGCGGAGGCAACGCAGGCGCTCGGCTACTGTGAACGAACGATCTATCGGTGGGAAACCGGCGAAGGGACGCCCCGGCGAGCCGCGGTGCTGTACCTACGTCGAGCAGCGGCAGACCGGCCACGATCGGAAGGCAGGTTCAGCTTCATTGATCTGTTCGCAGGAATCGGGGGTCTTCGGCGGGGCTTCGAGGCGATTGGAGGAAAATGCGTCTTTACCTCTGAGTGGGACAAGTACTGCGTAAAGACCTATCTGGCGAACAACGTCTGCGACCATGAAATTGCCGGGGATATCCGGGCGATCCCTGCAAACGCGATACCAACCCACGATGTCATGCTGGCGGGGTTTCCCTGTCAGCCATTCTCGCTTGCAGGAGTGTCAAAGAAGAATGCGCTTGGGCAGCGGCATGGATTCCACTGTGATGCCCAAGGCACCCTGTTCTTTGACGTTGCTCGAATCCTTGAACATCACCGGCCCAAGGCGTTCTTGCTGGAGAACGTCAAGAATCTGGTCAGCCATGACCGGGGCCGTACCTTCCGGGTGATCCGGAGTGCGCTGGAAAATGAGCTCGGCTACCAGGTCGACTGTCGCGTAATTGATGCGAAGGGGTTCGTTCCGCAGCATCGGGAACGAATTTTCATTGCGGGTTTCAGGGAGCCCAACGGATTCGACTTTGACGATGTCGCGGTGCCGGATTCGGCTGCCGGGCCGAGACTTGGTTCAATCCTACATCCGGAAGACGGGTCGGAAGCGCCCGAGGAGCCCTTCACACGGGGGCCGACCGCAAACGTGTCCAGCAAGTACACGCTGTCCGATCATCTATGGCGCTACTTGCAAGGGTATGCCCGGAAGCACCGTGCAAGGGGCAATGGGTTTGGATATGGCCTGGTCGGGAAGGACGACGTCGCGCGCACATTGTCTGCACGCTATTTCAAGGATGGATCGGAAATTCTGGTCAGACAGGGTGGCAGGAGAAATCCCCGGCGGCTCACTCCGCGGGAATGCGCCCGACTGATGGGATTCGACGTCACGGACGACAAGCGGTTCAAGATCCCCGTGTCGGATACTCAGGCATACAAGCAGTTCGGAAACGCCGTTGTCGTTCCTGTCGTGGAGATGATCGCCCGGCACATGCGTCCCTGGCTCACAGAAGCGGTGGCCGAGAGTCGGGACGACGAGAAGGTTCTTGTTCGTGCCTGATGTAGTCGATCCGGAAACGCGCAGCCGGATGATGTCCGGCATCCGAAGCAAGAACACCAAGCCGGAGATGATGGTAAGGCGGGGCCTGCACCGGATGGGATTCAGATTCCGTCTGCACTCAGCAGAGGTGCCTGGCAGGCCGGATCTCGTTTTGCCCAGGTATCGTGCAGCGATCTACGTCCATGGCTGTTTCTGGCACGGTCACGAGTGCCACCTTTTCAAGTTTCCGTCGACGCGGCCCGAATTCTGGAGGACGAAAATCACGCGGAACGTAGAGCGAGACCGGGAAGTGCGGACCGCTCTGGAAGAACAGGGTTGGAGAAGGCTTGTCATATGGGAATGCGCTCTCAAGGGGAAATGGAGGATTGACTTCGAATCCGTCCTCGGTCGGGCTGAGCAATGGATCAAGGGAAGCGAGGCCGAAGCGGAAATCACGGGAGCGCCTCCGGCATGAAACGCTGGGTGCTGAACGGGGACGTGCTGGAGATAGCCGATGGCGAAGCGCGGATTGCTGCAGACGCGAACCAGGTTTACGCGTCCGTTATTGAACAGGGTCCAACCTGGCCGGATCTGCCGGCTGGCAAGTGCGGCGACGCGGACATGCTTCGGTTTTCCCGGTATCCGGTCGAACTGGCCGCGGTAATTGTGGGCGGCGCGGATTCAGACTGGCCCGTTGTTGCGTTCGAGGCCCGCACCCAGAAGGGCAGGACTTTCCCGGTGTCGAGGGAAGCGGCGGCTCGCGGGCACGTTGTGCATGAGCGAGTTTGGTATCCCGGCGTACCCGGGAGTGCCGGCGACCTTGCGGAGTTGCTGGAGCAGAGCGGATATGACCCGGATGCGGCACGGTCGCGAAGTCTCGCGGGAATTCTGGCTTTGAAGAGGGCGGCGGTCGAAGGTGCACCGGTTATCGATCGGCTTCCGGACGATGCGCTGACAAAGTTGATCTTTGGGACCCGAACCGATCAGGGTCCGGAAGGGATAACGGCGAGTCTCTACCCCTACCAGCGCGATGGCTGGCAATGGCTCCGTTTCCTCATGCGGGAGGAACTGGGCGGGTTGCTGGCCGATGAAATGGGGCTGGGCAAGACTTTGCAGGTGATCTGCGCGTTGCGCGATCCCGGTGGGAAGCTTGGTTCAGGCGGGGCGCTGGTGCTGGCGCCAGGGTCGCTGCTGGAAAACTGGATGCGCGAAATCGCGAGGTTCTGTCCGGACTTCCGGTCGCTCAAGCACCACGGGAGCGAGCGAACCGGGAGGCCGGTTGAACTGCAGGGCTTCGATGTCGTTGTCTCCTCCTATGACACAGCGGTTCGGGATCTGTCATTGCTGAAGATGGTCGACTGGAATGTGGTTGTGCTCGACGAGGCACAGAACATCCGGAATCCGGATGCCCTTCGCACGAAGTCGGTCAAGCAGATTGGGCGCAAGGCGGGATTGGCGGTTACCGGGACTCCGGTCGAGAATCGATTGCGGGATCTCTGGTCCATCATGGATTTTGCGTTGCCCGGATACCTAGGTGACCTGAAGAGCTTTGAGGCACGGTATGCGGAGGACGCCGAAGCAGCGGCCAGGCTGGAACCGCTCGTGACGCCCTTGATGCTGCGCCGACGTGTGTCGGAGGTCGCCCGTGATCTTCCGGAGCGTATCGACATCCCGGAGATTCTGGAGTTGAACGAGGCTGAGGCTTGCGCATACGATGAAGTGCGCGAAAAGGTTCTAGCGGGATACGGGGCGGCGGCGACACTGGTTTCCTTGGGAAAACTCAGACAGTTTTGTGCCCATCCCCATGTCTTGGGTAACGAGTGGAGTTTTCAAGCGGAAACATTCTCTAAGTTTGAGCGCCTTAAGGAATTGCTGGAGGAAATATTCGCCCTTGGCGAGAAGGTGCTTGTGTTCACTTCGTACACCAAGATGGCAGACCTGATTGCAAACATGATTTCAAGTCAACTTGGCGCGATGTCTGCAACGCTTGACGGGCGTCTGGACACTGAGGACCGGCAGCCCCTCATTGACATGTTTTCCGGATATGGCGGATCCGCGGTGCTGGTCCTGAATCCCCGGGCTGGGGGCTCGGGATTGAACATAACAGCTGCGAACCATGTCATTCACTACAATCCTGAATGGAACCCCGCACTTGAAGACCAGGCATCGGCACGGGCACATAGACGAGGACAGGAACGTCCCGTGACTGTGCGGCGACTGATTTGCGCGGGAACAGTTGAAGAAGTCATGGATGAGCGGTTGCGGCGCAAACGGGACATTGCCGAATCAGCGGTGATCGGGGTGGAGGGCAAGGAAGAGGACTACCAGGACATTATGGCAGCGCTGGAGCGCTCACCATCGGCTACAAGATCGGTTGGTACTTGATGGAACTGACGATTTCCAAAGTTCTGAGTGCGAATGACTCGGGAGAGACCGGTGGTCACCAGGCAGGGCTGCTGATACCGAAGAAGAAACGTATTCTTTCGTTTTTTCCCGTGCTCGATGCATCTAAGCTCAACCCTCGCGCTCATCTGCATTTCGAGGATGCTACAGGGCGGTTTTGGGAATTTGCTTTCATTTACTACAACAACGGCTTTTTTGGCGGCACACGCAACGAATACAGGCTTACCCGTATGACGCGGTATATCCGGGAGTCGGGGCTGGCGACCGGAGATGAAGTCGTGATGCATCGGGATAGCGGTGGCAACTACTCCATTTCTTACCGACGCTCGAATGAGCAGCCCGTGTCAATGAACGAGGCAGGGGAAACTGTTATCCGATTGGGCGCCGGGTGGAAAGTGGTCAATATCTGAAAGGAAGAGCATGTCCGGAATGGAAAGTATCGAGTCCATCCCCAACCCCGGGCGGACGATCGAAGGACTGCGCGACACCGGCTACAGCTTTGAAACGGCCGTTGCCGACCTTGTGGACAACTCGATTGCCGCAGGGGCGAAGAAGGTAAGTGTGCGGGTCGAACAGGATTTTCGGGGGGATGTTCAGCTGTCTATCGCCGACAACGGTTGTGGCATGGACAGGAGCGGACTCGTTCAAGCGATGCAGTACGGATCGCCCAAACGGCCGGATCCGGCAAGCTTGGGCAAATACGGGCTTGGCCTGAAGACGGCCTCAACGGCCTTCTGCCGTCGCCTGTCGTTGATATCGCGCGCGTCGGGCGATGCGCCGGCACTGATGGCGACATGGGATCTTGACCATGTGGTGGAGAGCGAGCAGTGGCTCCTGCAAATGTCGGATGAACCGGACGAAGAGGCGCTCGAACATCTCAACGAGTTGGCGCCGGATTCGGCGGGTACCGTTGTTCTCTGGAACAAGGTCGACCGATTGCTGAGGGATTATCAGGATCCTGCAGGCAGTTATGCACGCAGGGCGCTGAAGAAGCGCTGTCGGGAACTCAGCGAGCACATCGCGATGACCTATCAGCGATTCCTGGACAAGTCGGACAGCCGTGCACGGAACGTCGAAATCAGGGTGAACGGAGAACGGGTTGCCCCGTGGGATCCGTTTCAGAAAGCGCTGTCAGAACTGGTAGCCGAAGACTCGGTCGAGGTGGAAGGCACGGGGGCCAAGTTTCGTGTTCGGGCATACATCCTGCCGCGCCGCGAAGAATTCCCGGATGACAAGCTGGCGAAAGCGGCGAGGCTCTCGTCGAACATGCAGGGTCTTTACATTTACCGGGAAGAGCGGCTGATTCATGAAGCCGATTGGCTGAACATGTTCCAGAAGGAACCGCACAGCACCCTGTTGAGGATCGAATTCTCCTTCGATCACAAACTGGACGACGCGTTCCATCTCGATATCAAGAAATCACAGATCATCCTCAACGATGAACTCTGGAACTGGTTGAAGGACCAGTTTCTGACAGCACCGCGCCGCGAGGCCAATCGTCGATACCGCCAGGGACGGAAGAAAGATATTGCCGACAAGGCAAAGAACGCCCACGAGGCCTCGAACAACTCGATCCGGAACAAGGAAGCGGAGGTTGGAGGGGCCGAAGTCAACATAAGTGATCCCAATACAGGCGAGGTGACCGTCAAGAACGAACACGGCCTGTTCAAGATGAAGTTGAAGATCAGCTCGGCCGCGAGGCCAGGTGAGGTGTTCGTCCAGCCGGCCGAGGATGTGGAGGACGGACTGCTATTTGAGCCGGCAGTGATCGAACGGCACAAGGCGGTGCGCATCAATACGCAGCATCCCTACTACCATAAGGTCTACGTGCCCAACCTGAACAGCAGCGTGACTGTGCAGGGAATGGACTCGCTGCTTTGGGCGCTTTGTGTGGCGGAGCTCAGCGCGACCACCGACAAGACGGCTGAGGGGTTCAAGGACATGCGGTACGAGGTGACGCGTATTCTGCGAAAGCTGGTGGAAGGCCTGCCAGAACCGGAGGCGGACGAGGATGCGGACGTCGCTTGAGCCCGAGCATCTGGCAAAGGCGATCACGGGGCAAACCGGGCTCGAGTTCGAAGCTGAAACCGGCGTGGATGCCGACGGCCAGCGCTGGTATATGCTTCGCCCTCGGGGTCTGCTTTCGGACCATACCTTTGGTATTCGGACGACACTCCAGTGGAGGCGTCTTCGGATCGAGTTTGAACCCGGCAAGTTTGCCGGCTCCCTTCTGGAGGACATGGGTAACGCAGAAGCAGAGGGCCGGTCGGCATTTCTTGCAGTGCTGGCCGACAGTCGTCGCCTGGGGGCGCAGATCGATCTTGAAATAAATGGCGTACGATTTGAGTTTGATGACGAAAACGTGTGGTCGCAGAACTGGAATCGCCTGCTGTTTTCGATGAACAAGGGCCAACTGGAACTGGGTACTGACGAAGGCGAACCCGATGCCCAAATTGTCTGCCAGTGGACTGTCCGGTTCTCGGCTGGCGTTGTTGCTATTCTTCCAACTGAAGAAGTCGTTGAAAATACGGAATCAGAAGTAGTTGGCTATCCAGAAGGTTCCGTTGTCTCGGTCAAGGCAAATCGATACGAAAGGGACAAAAGAAATCGAGCGGCCGCGATAGCAATTCATGGAACGGCCTGCAAGGGTTGTGGCCTGGAAATGGGTATGCGTTACGGATCATTAGCTTCCGGATATGTTGAGGTTCACCACGTCACACCAGTATCGGAACTTGGTGCGGGATATATAATCGACCCTGCTCGGGATCTTGTCCCGCTCTGCCCGAATTGCCATGCAGTGGTGCATAGAAGAAACCCTCCCCTGACAGTCAGTGAGCTTCACGTCCTTATGGCCGAAGCCTGATATGGCTTAACTGGCGGGCAAGATTATTTTGGGCCGGCCAAGTGTCTCGGTTACATGAATAAGGATAAAGACTTGATGCTTTTGAGTGAAGGATTCGGCGATACAATCATGGCGGTCACCGTTAGCGTCTGTTAAGGACAACTCCTGCTTTCCGGATGATCGCCGTTTGCCAAGCGGGACCATACGGCCGATCCGATCATCGGGCGTATAGGTCTGTGGCCAGCGGCTATTGTCGAACACAGTTGCAAATTTGCTGGACGACACAACACGGCGAAGAGTAGCCCTGAACCCGAAATGCTCCAACAACTGGGGAGGATTCAGAACGAGAACGACGCAACAGCGATCGCTTTTCGAGACATACTGACGAATAGATGAGTACAGGGAAGCATCGAATTTCTTCGCAAGCCTAATTGGAGTCCAGATCTCAAACGGCTTATCCACCGCAAGATCGTGAAAGGTATCGTTCTGAAACAGGACTTCAGAAGCGAATACGTTGGCTTCGCGGTCAAAAAGGTCCGCGGCCTCGGGGTCCAGAGACTTGTCGCAATCTTCCACAATTCGATACATGCTGCGCTGCCAGGGAAGAAAGCCGTGGGCAGCTTCATGCAGGCTGATAAAGCGCTTCTTTACCGGAGCAAGCAGTTGGTCAACGAAGATCAGGCTTGAGACCGCGTCAAACACTCCGAGGACTTTGGATAGAGCTTGCTTTAGCTTTTTGTCAGCTTTCTTGCGCAGTTTGGTGAGGAAGCTGTCGTTAAGCACATCTTCGTGAATTTCCTGTACACGGGCGGCAGTAAGGATTTCATCCAGTGGTGTTGGCAGGACGCCGATGACCCCCGCCTCGCGCAAGGCGCGCTCAGCCTCTGCTTTCACCTTGGCGAGCTGGGCAGGGGTCAGGGAAGAATCGTCGGGAAGTTGGCTCATTTCTTCTGCTGCCATCTGATGTATGCGAGATGTTCGAGCAGTGCTTTCTCTTCATCCGCGGTCAAGTTCTCGATTGAGAACGTGGCAATCCGTCCGTGCTTGCTTGCAGCGGTGCGGTCACGGGACGGGGCGATATAGCCGGCGCGTTCCATAAGGTCCTCGTACGGAACCGAGAGCGCCGTGGAAAGTGCATACAGGATGTGTGGCGAGGGTTTTCGAATCTTCCCAGATTCGAGCTGGCTCAGATAGGCATTGCTGACTTCCCGTCCAGTAGCTTCCTCCACGTCTCGCAGGGACAGGGCCAGACCGCGGCGGGTGCTGTTGAGATAGGGGCCTAGTCTGTCGGCCGTGCCGGTGGCGTCATCGTCAGTCTCAGCCATGTCATCTCCTCCCTGTGACGATGGATGGAATCACCCATCTATACATAGCCTATGTCGCTAAGCAAATCAAGCGGTGCGAAGAAAATGCTTGCGAAACTTAGTATGCTCGATACCATAGGCAGCGCCGGTAATGGTGCCGGCAGGCATGAGAAGGAGAGATCCGATGCCTGGAACTGCCGAGACCGCGGGGAGCCGCGGAAAAGACCACAACCTGATCCATGTCGCCGACCAGACGCTTTCCTTCCGGGACGTCAAGGTCGAGGACCCTACGCCAACGGGAGCGCAGCTTGCCCGCAGCGCCGGTTTCAAGCCGGGGGACGGGGCAATCGTTTTGCAGGTGCTCCCGGACGGGGCACTTGAGTCCATTCGCCCCGAAGAGGTGATCGATCTGACCAAATGTGATGGCCGGTTCGTGATCGTCGCGTCTGACCGCATTTACCTGCTGACGGTGGATGGGCAGCGATTCGAATGGCCCTGCCGAATCGTCAGTGGCGGAGTTCTCCGGAAGCTCGCGAAGGTGCCGGAAGGCTCGGTCGTCTACCTGCAGCGGCGGGATGAGCCGGATCTGATGATCGGAGACCATGATCTGGTGGATCTGGACATGGAAGGCATCGAAGCGTTCGTGACGGGGAAGGCTTCCTGGAAGCTGAATGTGCATGGCGTGGTGATCGATGTTTCGACCCCCACGGTCGCCGTGAGCGCTGCCATGGAACAGGCCGGTTTCGATGTCAGCAAGGACTGGCATGTCTTCCTGAAAGTCAGGGACCAGCCCAAGCACGAGGTGGATCTCGACTACATCGTCGACCTCAAGACGCCGGGGATCGAGAAGCTTCGATTGATGCCCAAGAACGTCGACAACGGGGAGGCGCCTCAGGCGCCTCGCCGCGACTTTGCTTTGCTTGACGGCGACACCGAGTATCTCGATCGCCTCAAGCTCAGGTGGGAGACGATCATCGACGGCAAGCGGCGTTGGCTGGTCATCTATCGGTTTCCGCTGCCGCCCGGTTACACGGCTCGAGAAACCACGCTGGCTCTCGAGATTCCGGACATGTACCCGGGCGCAGCCCTGTACGGGTTCTACGCGTATCCGGAGCTCGCCTTGGCGTCAGGGAGAGCAATCCCCAGGACGCAGTTGCGCGGCACTATTCTCGGTAATGAGTTCCACGGATGGTCGCGCCACCGCGGGCAGTTGGCACCGTGGGATCCGGAGACCGACAACGTGGTAACGCATCTTGGTCTCGTCGACGCTGCTCTGACAAAGGAGGTGGGAGAATGAAGAACACTACTCTCGCCTTGGCCGGTACGACCCATGCCAAGCTTCGCGAGCATCTGTTTCCGGGGGATGGGCTTGAAGCAGCAGCGATCCTCTTGTGCACCCGTACCCCTGGCCCTCGATTGCGGCTACTGGTACGGGACGTAATCCTTGTTCCCCATGGCGCCTGTGCAAGTCGCCGGCCCGATCGGATCGTATGGCCCGGCAGGTACCTTGAGGAAGCGGTCGAGCAGGGCGAGCTTGAGGGGCTGAACGTCATTCTGCTGCATTCGCATCCTGGCGGCTCCTTCCTCTTTTCCGATGACGACGACGCGAGCGATCTGATTGCGGTGAGTTCTCTGTTCCAGGCCTACGGAGACTTGCATGGCTCCGCGATCATGACGCCTGATGGCGCTGTGCGGGCGCGCATCTACGATTCCGACATGAGATGTACGCCAATCGATCTGGTTGCTTGCGCGGGCGACGAACTCTCGTTGTGGTGGGAGGAAGCGGCGTCGCCGGACGGGCCGGGTGATCGGCCGATTGCCTTCACAAGTGCGATGACTGCGGAGTTGGGACGGTTGACGGCCGTGGTGATCGGCGCTTCCGGCACCGGTTCCATTCAGGCGGAGCAGGCGGCCAGACTCGGGTTTGGGCGCGTGATCCCGATTGATTTCGACAAGGTGAAGAAGAAGAACCTTAACCGAATTCTGAATGCAACGAGAGCCGATGCGGTGGCACGCCGGTACAAGACCAATGTGCTCGCTCGTGCCATCGCGACATATCGTGGAAAAGGCTGTGCGGTTCTGATCGTGGCATCAATCAACACGCGGGAAGCCGTGCTGGCTGCCAGCCAGGGCGACGTCCTGTTTTGCTGTGTCGACAGTCTGGAGGGTCGATATTTCGCAGATCTGATCGCCTCGGCATTTCTTCTGCCATTATTCGATGTCGGCGTGGCGATCCCGGTCCGGCGGAAGGATGGCACGGTGGCAATCGCGGACGCTGTGGGAAGAATAGACTACGTGCAGCCTGGAGGAGCGACCTTGCGTGACCGGAACGTCTACACTCCGGAAACACTTCGGGCCGAATATCTGCGACGAGCAGCGCCCGAAGCGCACGCGCAAGAAGTGGAGGATGGATATATCAGGGGTGTCGTCGAAGAAGCGCCCGCCGTAATCTCGCTCAACATGAGAGCCGCATCGGCGTGTATGAACGAGTTCATCCTGCGGCGTTATCCGTTCCGGCTGGACCCCAATCGCCGGTATGCCCGAACCACATTCAGCCTAGCTGCCGCGGAAGAGGACTTCTACGATGAAGATAGCTTCGAAAAACGAAATAATCCCCTGCTGGGTCGAGGGAGTCGCGAGCCGCTTCTAGGTATGCCCGCATTAGGTGAAACGACAACGGAGACCGTTGCGTGAACTGGACTAGGTGGTGGAAAAACGCCAAGGAATTTCTTTCACCTCGACGAGCCCTGAAGCGGATTGAAGATGACGAGCTTCCGGTCTCAATTGCCCGGCGACGGATTATAGTGACACGTGATGGTGGCTCTGACTGGAGCATCGGTCTATTGTGTCCCTGCGGGTGCGGCGACATAATCGAACTACCCCTCGCGCGTGATGTTTGTCCTCGCTGGACACTATCGGTAGATCGCCGCGGGCATCCGAGTCTGACGCCCTCCATATGGCGGACGACTGGTTGCAGGTCGCATTTCTGGCTAAAAAGTGGCCGGGTTATATGGTGCGCAAGATAGCTAAACGGTCTTACGTGTGATCCTCGGCTACGGGCGTCAATTCAATTAGAGTATAGGTCTCACGCAGGAGCTCCTCATTGCGATAAATGTACGTTACGGTCATTCTTGCCTGTACACGGGTGTTAAGTAGTTCACGGTTATAGTAGTCTAGATCGTTGGTACCGAGTGTTCGTGCTACCCTTCCAGAAAGTGTTCCCAGCTCTTCTTCTTCGCATCTGAACTCGAACCGCCGTGTATCAGGGAGCACGCCGCCAAGCCGGCCAATAACAATTCGGTCCTCCGAATCCGTCGTTGTAGATCTTGCTCTGGCGGCGCCCCGAGCGACAGCTTCTACACCGTAGGTGTGATCCGACTTGCTGGTCACGAGGCGGAGCGTCGCGCCGTTACGGCGCATCAGTTGGAAGAACTTTCCAGCGCTAACAACGACGCGCTGTTCCACGGAATCAAGGCGGTCGTGAAATTCATGCTCGTTTGTCGCAGTGAATGCCGCAAGCAATTGCGTTGCCTCAGTAACCGCATCGCTCAATGGAGTGTCAGTCAAATTCTTCTGAGGCCGAACTTCCTCGAGAACAAATCCGACGGAGCCTCGCGCCACATCAGTAATGTACAGCGTTGATGACTCTCTATGGGCTACGGCACCGCGTTCAGACAGTGTACCGGCTTTATGTGCCAGTATCATGGCAACAAGGTCTTGAAACGTGCCTACAGCGGAAGCAGCAAATTTACTTTCTATGCCGTGTATCCCTGACACCGGCTTCCCACCAAAAAACAAAGTTGCAGATGCGGTTTCGTCTATCAGCGTTTTTTCCGCATTCAGTATGAGAGCTTTTATTTCTTCACGACGATCTTCTAAACCGACGCGTGCCATTACGTCTTCATCGGTCAGCCGAGCAATTAGATCGTCAACAGCTGTGAGATCGGCATGGAGAAGGTCGAGCGCCAGCTTTCTTTGGCTCGTCATATCGTGGCTCCTCCGGATGGCATCGAACTCGCGGCCAGCGCTGCTACTGCCGCTTGGTCACCAATGGGATCGTCAAGACGAACCTGCAACATCCCCTTCCATAGTTGATCGTTGCGACGATGAGAGAATAAGCCCATATAATACCGGGACATTTGCACAAGGAATTCGGCAGTGCCATTCAAATCAACGGAAATGAAATCAAGTTGATACTTAGCGCGAACGTTCTGTCGGAGAAACAAATGGGGGTTGGAGTTCATGAGGGCCTGAAGCGACACCGCATCTAGGATTCCGGTTGGACGATAGAGGAAAGCAACCACATCAAGGTCCCGTGGTTGCTTGTCTTCTACGAAGCTGCCGTTTAGCCATTGGAAACCATCCAGAAAGCCAGCGGCGCGTAGGCCAGCACGGTGATCGAGCCAACCGCGAAGGATGGTGTTGCGAGGCGTGGTAGTTCCGAAGCGGGTGACTACTTCCAGGGCGGTGGCGTCGTAGGGGGACATATCCGCTGGATGGCCGCCGGGCCCGTGCGGCCCAAGGAAAGGCGGGAGGACACCGTCAAGGGTAAAGTCGGGAATCGGCATGCGAGAACTCAAGTTGCGGAAATCGGTGGGTACCAGACAGATCGCGGCATGGATAGGCGAGAGTGCGTAGCACTCGGAAGTAGTAATGGTCGAACGCTTGGTGCGTTCGGTTTCTCGTCCATGTTTTCAGTCGTTCGCGTTTCATGTTCACGAGACGGCGGGTAGGGCGACTACGCGGGGTATTGGAACACATTCTGTCATGGGGGGACAACCTGGCGTTCGGTCGAATGACGAAACCAAGGCTACCCAATGGCGGGTTCTTTCGGCTGCGCAAACCTTGATAGCGCCGATGGCGTGCTTTACCCCATGATGCTGGCAATGGATTGCCCCACCCTCTCCGCCGCGGCCTCGATCTCTCTGTCACCGAGATGGGCATATCGCAGCGTCATGCGGACGCTGGAATGGCCGAGCAGGCGGGAGACGACGGGGATGGGAACGCCACTCATGGCCGCGTGGCTGGCGTGCGTATGACGGAGGTCGTGAAGCCGCACGTCTTCGATGCCGGCCTCCCTTCGGACCCGGAACCAGAAGTCGAGATTGTCGCTCAGCGGGCGGTTCGCATTGCGCGGCGACGGAAACACGAACGCGCCTTCGCCGCGCGGCTGCCTGTCGAGGATACGCCGCGCCCGGGCATTGAGGGGAACTTTCCTCGGCCCCGTTTTGCTGTCGACGAGCTCCAGCATGTGGTCCCCGACCTCGGACCAGCGCAGCCGGAGGATCTCGTTCTTGCGGCACCCGGTCAGCAGCAGAAGGCGGATGATGTCGGCATGCTGGCGGTTGCCCTTCCTGTCCTCGGCGTCGAGCACGTCGTGCAGCCGGGCAATCTCCTCGCGCGACAGGAACCGCGTCTTCCGCGGCCGGCGGTTCCGCTCGATGCCCCGCGTCGGGTTGGTCTCGATGTGTCCCCTGGCGACGGCGAAGTTCATCATCTGGCGCAGGACGTCGAGGGCCCGGTTGGCGTTGCCCGGCGCGGTGCGGCTGAAGGCGTCGAACCAGCGCCTGATCTCGGCCGGGGCGATGCGGTCGAGCGGCTTCTCGCCGAAGGCGGGCAGGAACCTGGCTTCGAGGAGCCAGGTCGTGGTTTTCCGTGTCGATGGCTTGTAGCGGACGAAGTGCGCTTCCTTCCACTCGCTTTCGACGAACTCGCGGAACGTCGGCACCGGGCGCGCCGGCGCGGCGGGTTCCGCCACTAGGCCGGTCGGTCTGACGAGACATTCCCGGCGGGCCTCGTCGACGCTCATCACCGAGATCGGCCCCAGCGAGACGCGCCTCGATCGCCCGCCCGTTTCCTCCAGCATGACCCAGGCCTTCCCGCCTGTCGGCCGCACCCGGACGCCCAAGGCGGGTACGCGGCTGTCCCACACCGTATATTCCCGCACCCGGGGTCGGAGACGGGCGACGGTGGCATCCGTCAGCTTCCTGCGTTCCCTTGCCGGCATTATTGGGCCCCCAATACGGCGCCGACCGTCTCTGCGGCCTGCATCACCGTCGCGTCGGCGGCGTGGGTGTATTTGAGGGTGGTCTCGGGGTCGGCGTGGCCGAGCAGCCGGCCGATGGCGAGCACGGTCTCGCCCAGTCTCAGGGCGACGCTCGCATGCGTGTGGCGGAGATCGTGGAGGCGCACGTCGTCGAGACCCGCCTCGGTCCGGATGCGCCACCAGAAATTGTCCAGCCAGTCGGTGCTGCGCGGCCGTCCCGCCCGCGGCGACGGAAACACCCATGCGCCGGTCCGCTCGATACGATCGAGAATGTCCCGCGCCGGCTGCGACAGCCAGACGGTTCGGGGTCCCGTCTTGGAGTCGCGGAGGAACAGGCGTCCCTCGCGGTAATCGGACCAGCGGAGTGTCAGGAGCTCGCTCTTGCGGCATCCGGTGAGAAGAAGAAGACGGATCGCCGCGACCTGTCGGGGACTCTCATCGGCACACGCGGCCAGTACCCGGGACAGCCCGCGGATTTCGGCGTCCGACAGGAACCGCTCGCGCCCCTTGCGGCGGTAACGCCTTACGCCCCGGCAAGGGTTGGAGCCCTCAGGTCGGAGACCCATCGCCTCGGCGCCCCGCATGATGACGGAAAGGATCGGCATGGAGCGGTCGGCGGCGGCCGGGGTCGCGGCCAGCGAGGCGAACCAGCTGCGCACATCGCGCCGGTCGATCTCCGCGACGGGCCGCCCAGCGAAGCGGGG
This sequence comes from Defluviicoccus sp., assembly GCA_028820505.1. Lineage (GTDB taxonomy): Bacteria > Pseudomonadota > Alphaproteobacteria > MPNO01 > MPNO01 > MPNO01. The sequence continues at coordinate 25,490 of JAPPIT010000035.1, read as the reverse complement.
CAGGATCTGTCTTTCGAGATAGCCCCGGTTCACGTGGAGCGTGCCCGGCTTCCAGACCCGTTCGTGCCTCCGGAACACGGCCTCGGCGACGGCCTCGAAGAGCGCCTCCTCCGGCCGGGCCGGCGCGGGCTCGCCCCGCCTGATCGCGGCCAGCATCCCGGTCGCGCGCGAGCGGGCTTCCTTCACGTCGATCTCTGGGAAATCGCCGACGATCTTCCAGACGCGCTCTCCCCGGTGCTGGCAGTGGACGAAGAAGCGCTTCCTGCCCGCGGGCGTCACCCGGACACCGAAGCCCCTGAGCTTTCCGTCGCGGAGGTCGTATGAGGTCTTGCGCGGGACGAGCGCCCCGATTCGGGCGTCGGTAAGGCCGGCTCTCGACACGTTGGGTCTCCCGGATGCGGTTGCAGCCGGGGAAGAAACCGATACGGGCCTTCCCCGAATGCAACTGTGAGCGGGAGAAGAAAACGACCCTTTTTCAGATAGTTAGCACCGCATGGTGCGCAGCGGGGTGTCGTCGTTCTGCATCCGGTCAACTCTCCGCCGCCTCGATCAGCAGTTCGGCGGTCTCCTGCGGCATGGTCACCATCGCGTCGTGGCCGGTCGGCAGTTCCCGGAAACGCCATGTGGGGTCGTCCCGGATCCGCTTCGCGAGGATCCTGAACGGCGCCGGCCCTTCCGAACCCGTGCACAGGATATAGGTCCGCGGCAGGCCGTCGGAGCCGCCGTTCTCGAGGCGGATCGGCTCGATCTGGGTGCGGACCGGGTGCGGGGTGATGCGCCGTTCGACCCAGCGATAGGGCCCCGGCGGGTCCTCGGGGATGTCGAACATGTTGGTGTAGTGCGTCCTCGAACCGCCGCGCTCTCCGGTGAGGTCCAGGCGGCGCTTGATCTCGGCGCCGATGTCCGCCTCCGTCGCGTCGGGGTTGGCGACGGTCACCGCCATCGAGGCGGAGCTGTCCCCGTCCGACGGCACGAAGGCGTCGAGATAGACCACGTGGCGCAGCCGGTCCTTCATGCGGTCGGCGACGCCGGTAATCACGTTGCCGCCGTATGAGTGGCCGACCAGGACGACGTCGTCGAGCTCCTCCCAGACGATCGTGTTGGCGACGTCGGCGACATGGGTGTTCATGTCGATGTCGCGCGAGAGCAGGTGCGAGCGCTCGCCGAGGCCGGTCAGCGTCGGGGTGAACACCTCGTGCCCGCCCGCCCGCAGGATCGCCCGCACGTCGCGCCAGCACCATCCGCCATGCCAGGCGCCGTGCACCAGAACGAAGGTCGCCATCTCTTCCTCCCGCGATGAGGTCCGCCAGCCCGCATCATTGGACCGGAGAGGGGGTTTTGGCTAGCCTCTCGGGACGAACCCCGCGCTTCCGGGAAAGAGGACGATGTTCGAGACCGCGACGATCGACCGCTCCGCCTTCGACAGTGTGTTCAGGTCCGTCGAGGAGGCGGAGAGCCTGCCCGCCTGGTGCTACACCTCCGAGGAATATTACCGGCTGGAGGTCCGCAACCTGTTCTCGCGGACCTGGAATTTCTTCGGCCATGTCGACCAGGTGGCGGAACCGGGCGATTTCATCGCCGTCGACTATGTCGGCGTGCCGATCCTGATCGTCCGCGGCGGGGACGGCGAGCTCCGGGCGTTCGCGAACAACTGCCGGCACCGTGGCACCCCGGTGGCGGACGGCGAGGGCAATTGCCGCGCCTTCACCTGCCCCTATCACGGCTGGGTGTACGATCTCGACGGCAGGCTCCACAGCGCGCCGGGGATGGAGCGGGCGAAGGACTTCGATCCCGCCGGGTACGGGCTGCGGGAGCTCCGGCTGGAGACCTGCGGCTGCTTCGTCTTCGTCAATTTCGACGACGACGCCCCGCCGCTGTCCGATTACCTCGGCAACTTCCCCGAGCTCATGGAGTCCTACGCCCTCGACGATCTCGCGCTGGTGCGCAAGCGGGTCCACGAGGTGGACTGCAACTGGAAGGTTCATATCGAGAACGCGATGGAGGAATACCACCTGCCAATGGTGCACGGGGCGACGCTCAACCCGAAGGAGATGGAACACTCCGCCGCGCCCACCGAGGGCGCCTGGCTCGACATCCGCGAGCATCACGACGCGCACACCCGCTCGCTGCTGATCGAGGACCTCGAGCACGAGTTCCCGCACATCGAGGGGCTGGAGGGGAGGGCGGCGATGGGCACCAACTATGTCTGCCTCAACCCGTCCACCATGCTCGGCATGACGCTCGATTCCGTCTGGTATCTGGAACTCCAGCCGCAGGGCCCCAACCGCACGCGGGTCGTCCACGGCGCCTGCTTCCCGAGGAAGACCGTCGAGAGGCCCGATTTCGAGGCCAAGGTGCCCTACTACTACAAGCGCTGGGACACCACGCTCGCGGAGGACAACGCGGTCGCCGCGCTACAGCAGCGCGGGCTCAAATCGCCGCTCGCGCCGCGCGGCCGGTTCTCCCACCTCGAACCGCTGGTCCCGCAGCTCGCCCAGTGGTGGGTCGAGCGGACCCTCGATTAGCCGCGAGGTTCGAAGTTGCCCGACAGGGTCCGTCTCCACATCGAAAACGACTCGAGCCTCGGCGCCGTCTTCGAGGTGACCGAGGACCGCCTGTCGGCGGCGCTCTCCCGCTTTCCCGACCTCGCCGAGAGGGTCGACTGCAGCATCGGCTACGACTGCGCCGATTTCGACCGCCAGATCGCCGGTGCCCACGCGCTGGTGTGCTGGGACATCGATCACCGCAACATCGCCACGCGGGCGCCGGAACTGCGCTGGATCCACGCCACGGGGGCGGGGGTGGAGCACTTCGCGCCGTTCGACTGGCTGCCCGAGGGCGTGGTCTTCACCAACAACCGCGGCGTCCACGGCGCGCGCGCCCACGAATACGCGATCATGTCGGTGCTGATGCTGAACAACCGGGTGCCCGAGATGGTCACCCACCAGCGCGCCGGACGCTGGGTGCAGACCTTCAACACCGGCATCGCGGGCAAGACGCTGCTGGTCGTCGGCGTCGGGAGCGTCGGCGGCGGCGTCGCCGAATGGGCCAAGCGTTTCGGCATGCGGGTGATCGGCGTGCGGCGGACGGGGAGGCCGCACCCGGCGGTCGACGAGATGCGGGGCCCCGAGGCGATCCCGGAGCTGATCCCCCGCGCCGATTACATCATCGCCACGGCGCCCGCCACCGCGCAGACCCGCCACCTGATCGGCAAGGCGGAGATCGACGCGATCCGGCCCGGCGGCGGCATCGTCAATTACGGCCGTGCCCGGGTGGTCGACTACGAGGCGTTGCGCGCGCGGCTGGAGCGGCGCGAGATCAGCGCGATCCTCGACGTGTTCGACCCCGAGCCGCTGCCGCCCGACTCGCCGCTCTGGCGGACCCCGAACCTGATCGTCACGCCGCACTGCTCGTCCGACGACACCGAGATCTACATTCCACGGACGCTCGACCTGTTTTTCGAGAACATGCGCCGGTTCCTCGCCGGCGAGCCTCTGGAAAACCGGGTCGATCCGGTGCTGGAATACTGAACCGGGAGAGAGGAGAGGCCGATGACCGCAACGATGATCATGGGGGCGTCCTACGGCTCCCTGCTGGCGATCAAGCTCTTGCTCGCCGGGCACGATGCGAAGCTGGTCTGCCTGCCCGACGAGGCGGCGCTGATCAACGACGAGGGCCAGCTCGTCCGCATGCCGGCGAAGGGGCGCGACGGCCTCGTCGAGGTCCATTCGAGCAGGCTCCCCGGGACGCTCTCCGCCGCGACGCCCGCCGACGTCGATCCGGCCGATTACGACCTGATCGTGCTCGCCATGCAGGAGCCGCAATACCGCGCGCCGGGGGTGCGCGAGCTGCTCGACCGGGTGGCCGCGTCGAGGAAGCCGGTGATGTCGATCATGAACATGCCGCCGCTGGCCTATGTCAGGCGGATCCCGGGGATCGACACCGGTGCGTTGGAGGGCTGCTACACCGACGCCTCCGTGTGGGACGGGTTCGAGCCGCCGCACATCACGCTGTGCAGCCCCGACCCGCAGGCCTTCCGCCCGCCGGACGAGAAGACCAATGTGCTGCAGGTCAGCCTGCCGACGAACTTCAAGGCGGCGCGGTTCGATTCCGAGGAATCGACGGATTTGCTGCGGGGACTGCAGGCCGACATCGAGGCGGCGACCTTCGACGACGGCAAGGGCGAGATCGCGCTCCCGGTGAAGCTCAAGGTGCACGACTCGATCTTCGTCCCGCTCGCCAAGTGGGCGATGCTGCTGACCGGCAACTACCGCTGCGTCGGGAAGGACGGGATGCGCCCCATCCGCGAGGCGGTGCACAGCGACCTCGCGCTGTCCGAAAGCGTCTACGACTGGGTGTGCGAGGTCTGCGAGGCGCTCGGCGCGGCCGAGGACGATCTGGTGCCCTTCGAGAAATACGCGGCCGCCGCCGACGGGCTGATCCGGCCTTCCTCGGCGGCGCGGGCGCTCGATGCCGGGGCCGTCAATATCGAGCGCGCCGACCGGCTGGTGCAGGCGCTCGCCGCGCAGAAAGGAATGCGGAACGACACCGTCGACGAGACCGTCGCGCGGGTCGATGCCTGGCTCGAAGGCAACCGGCGCAAGGCGTAATGGACAAGACCCGCCAGGTCTGGCTGGAGACGCTCGAGCGCCACCGCCGCGACGCGGATGCCCCTGCGAGCGAGAAATACTGGTCCGAGGCGCTGGAAACCTGCTCGCGCGACGAGCTGATCGCCATCCAGAACGACAAGCTCCGGGCGCTGACTCCGTTCCTCTACGAGAACAGCGCGTTCTACCGTCGCCGCTTCGACCGGCTGGGGCTGGCGCCGACCGATATCCGGACGGTCGACGATCTGGAGAAATGGCCCGTGGTCGACAAATCGGAGATGATGGAGGATGCGACGGCCAACCCGCCCTACGGGACCTATTCCACCGTCGGCGAGACGGAATGGGCGGACCGCGGCTGGATGCTGTTCTCCTCGTCCGGCAGCACCGGCGTCCCGCGGGTCTTCCGCTACACCCATATCGACCGCGGCTACTGGGAGTGGGCAAACGCGCGCGCGCTTTATTCGATGGGCATCCGGCGCGGCGACAGCGTTTTCCCGATGGTGGGGTTCGGCCCCCATGTCTGGATCTGGGGCGCGATGTACGCCTTTGCGCGGATGGGGATCGCGGTCATTCCGGGCGGCGGGATGGACGCCGAGGCGCGGGCGCGGGCGATCGACCGCTTCAGGCCGACGGTGATCGCCGGCACGCCTTCCTACGCGCTCTATCTTGGCCGCACCATGGAACGGCTCGGCCTCGACCCGCGCGGCAGCTCGGTGAAGACGCTCTTCACCGGCGGCGAGCCAGCGATGGGGATCGACCGGACGCGCGAGCGGCTGGAAGAGCTCTGGGGCTGCCGGACGGTCGAGTTCTACGGCTGCACCGAGTCCTCGCCCCATGTCGGCGGCTATTCCTGCGAAGCCTCGGTCCGGCCCGGCGAGACGACCTTCACGCACCTGATGGAGGACGTGCAGATCTGGGAGCTGGTCGACCCCGACGACGGCAAGCGCGTGCCGGAGGGCGAGCGCGGGCTCACCGTCTGCACCTCGCTCAACTCCGAGAGCTCGCCCCAGCTGCGCTTCCTGGTCGGCGACTACACGGTCTACGACACCGGCCCCTGCGCCTGCGGGCGGACCCATGTCCGCGCGATGGGGTCGTTCACCGGCCGCGCCGACGACCTGCTCAACCTGCGCGGGGTCAAGTTCTTCCCGAGTCAGGTCGAGCAGGCGGTGCGCTCCATCGAGGGGATCGGCGACGAGTTCGAGATCGTGCTCCGCACCAACGACGACGGGCTCGACGTGATGGACCTCCGGGTCGAGCACGCATCGGATGACGTCGCAGAGGAGGTGGGCGCCGCGGTGCGCAGCCGCTGCGAGGTCCGGGTCGGGGTCGAGGTGCTGCCGCCCGACACGCTGCCCAAGACCGAGTTCAAGGCGAAGCGCGTGCGCGACGAGCGAGGGTAAGACAGGTTCCGATCGAAACCGAGGACAGGAATGTGAAGGACAACGACTTCCCGCCGGGCGATCACACCGGGATCACCGGCTACCACGCCCACATCTATTACGACGAGGAGACGCGGGAGACCGCCGCCCGGCTGCGCGGCCGGATCTGGGAGAAATGGGGCTTCGACATCGTCATGGGCCGCTTCCGCGACCGCCCGGTCGGCCCGCACCCGGAACCGATGTTCCAGGTCGCCTTCGACAAGGCGCTGTTCGCCGAGTTCGTGCCCTGGCTGATGTACAACCGGGACGGGCTGGTCGTGCTGGTGCATCCGGAGGGGGAGGACGCCCACGACGACCACGTCTATTACCCGCTCTGGCTCGGCGGGTTCTACGAGGTCAGGCGCGAGTTCCTGCGCTCCGGGCAGCGCTCGGCGTAATCCGCGCCAGCGCCAGGGCGCCCACGAGGCCGCCCGCCGACATCGCCGCCATGGCGTAGAACGCGCCGGCACCGACATCGTCGTAGAGCGCCCCCGCCACAATAACGGCGCCACCCATGACGAGCCCCATCGCCACCCCTGAATAGAGTGCCTGGGCGCTCGCCGAGTGCTCGGGGGGAACCGAGCGGACGATATACAGCATGGCGCCCAGATGCGCCGCGCCGAAGGTGAGCGCATGCAGCGCCTGGAGGAAGACGAGCAGCACGAGCCCGGGCTCGATGGCGAACCCGATCCACCGGACGATTCCCGCGACGGCGGCGATGGCGAGCAGCCGGGCCGGTCCCAGTCGCGCCGCGAGACCGCCGCCCAGCGCGAACAGGACGATCTCGGCGAGCACGCCCTCCGCCCACAGCAGGCCGATGATGTCGTCGTCGATGCCGGAAGCACGCCAGGCGAGGGTCGCGAAACCGTATGCCGCCCCGTGGCTCGCCTGGATCAGCGAGGCGGTGACGAGGAACACAGCCATGGACGGTTTCGAGAGCAGCGCGGCGGCAGGCACGCGGCGGCGCGCCGGTGGCGATCCGGTCTCCGGCATCGCGAGCGACGCCAGCACGGTCAGCGCGAGCGTGCCCAGGACCAGCCACAGGATCACGTCGGCGCCGGCGCCTCCCACCATCCGACCGCCGGCCGTAGCGCCCACGATGAAGGCGATCGAGCCCCACAGGCGCACGCGGCCGTAATCGAAACGGCGTTCCCGGGAAGCGAGCAACGTCATGTTCTCGCCCATCGGGATGATCGGCGTGAACGCGATCGCGGCGAGGATGCTGACGGCGAGCAGCGCCGCGAAGCCTTCCGCGACCAGAAAGAGCAGGTGGACCGCCAGCGAAGCGGCCGTGAGCAGGATCAGCACGCCGCGCCGGCGCCCGCGCCGGTCCGCGACATGTGCGGCGAGCGCCGGCGCCGCGATCCTGATCCAGCTTCCCGCGGTGAAGAGAATCCCGATCTCGGTCGCGCTCATCCCCTTCGCGGTCAGCCAGACCGGCCAGAACGGCAGCGACACGCCGACGAACAGGAAGACCGCCGCGTAGAACAGAGCAAGGCGTACCGCCATCGCCGATCCCGTCGTCCCCGAATTCACCCGCACCCGCCGAACTCCTATAGTGGGGCAAGCCGCAGCCGCCGCGAAGGGAGACCCCCATGCCGCAGGAAACCATCCAGGTCGACAGCCTGGCGGAAGCCTATCTCGCGCTCCTCAAGGACCGGGGAGTCGACTACCTGTTCGGCAATGCGGGAACCGATTTCGCCTCGGTCATCGAGGCGCTGTCCAAGTCCGCCACCGAAGGGACCGGAGCGCCCACGCCGATGACGGTGCCGCACGAAAACCTCGCGGTTTCCATGGCGCACGGCTATTTCCTCGCCACCGGCAAGCCGCAGGCGGTGATGGTCCACGTCAATGTCGGGACCGCCAACGCGATCTGCGGAATCACCAACGCCGCGCGCGAGAACGTGCCCATCATCTTCACCTCCGGCCGGACGCCTCTGACCGAGACCGGCGCGCCGGGCGCGCGGTCGATCTACATCCACTGGGGCCAGGAGATGTTCGACCAGGCGGGGATGGTCCGCGAGATGGTCAAGTGGGACTACGAGCTGCGCAACGCGCGTCAGCTGGAGACCATCGTCGACCGCGCGGTCAACGTGGCGATGAACGAACCCAGGGGGCCGGTCTATCTCACCCTGCCGCGCGAGGTGCTGGCCGAGACGCCGGGCGACTTCGCCTATGAGAGCCCCTCCCGCCGGCTCGCCGCGACCAGCCCCGCGCCCGACCCCAACGCGATCGACCGGGCGGCGGACTGGATCGCTGCGGCGGACAACCCCCTGATCGTCACCGCGAGCGCCGGTCGGAACCCCGCCTCCGCGAAGGCGCTGACCGACCTCGCCGAGCGCTACGCCCTTCCGGTGGTCACCTACCGGCCGCGCTACGTCTCGCTGCCCACCGACCACGACATGCACATGGGTTTCGAACCGGGCGGGCTGGTCAAGGAGGCCGACCTGATCCTGGTGATCGATTGCGACGTGCCGTGGATCCCGAGCCTGCACAGCCCCAACCCCGACGCCAGGGTGATCCACATGGGCGTCGATCCGCTGTTCAGCTCCTATCCGGTGCGCGGCTATCCCTGCGACCTCGCGATCACCGCGGAATCGAGTCTCGGGCTGACGGCGCTTGCCGAGGCGCTGGAGGGCGGGGCCAACGGGCGTATCGATGAGCGCCGGACGCGCGCCGCTGGGCGCAAGGCGGCGGCGGCAGAGGCGCGCGCGGCGCGGATCGAGGCGGCGAGGACTCGCGGCGCCACCGACTCCGCCTGGATCGCGCACTGCATCGACGAGGTCAAGGACGACGACGACGTGATGGTGAGCGAATCCCAGCTCGCTCTCGGCAATATCGACTTCCGCAAGCCGGGCACGTTCTTCGCCACCAGCCCGGCCGGCGGGCTCGGCTGGGGCATGGGCGCCTCGCTCGGGGCGAAGCTGGGATACGGCGACCGCCGGGTGTTCTGCGTCGTCGGCGACGGGTCCTACATGTTCGGCAACCCGACACCCGCGCATTTCGTTTCCGCCGCCAACGACCTGCCGGTGCTGACGGTGATCCTCAACAACCGGATGTGGGGATCGGTCCGCAAGGCGACGCTCGGCCTGCATCCCGACGGCGCCGCCTCGCGCGCCAACCGGGCGCCGCTCACCTATCTCGAGCCCGCGCCGGCCTACCACAAGGTCGTCGAGGCTTCGGGCGGCTACGGCGAGGAGGTCGAGACGCCGGACGCGCTGCCGGGCGCGCTGGAGCGGGGCCTCAGGGCCGTCGAGGTCGAGAAGCGCCAGGCGGTGCTCAACGTCCGGACGGCTTACGACGACGCGGCGGCGATCGCCGACTCCAGGCGCTGATGGCGTTCCCGGCGGAGGCCTTAAACCGGACGCTCGCGCGACTGGCCGACCATCCGTTCTACCGCGGGCGTCTGCCGGGAGCGGTGGCGGACGAGGAAGAATTCGCCGCCGCCGTGCCGCTCACGACACGGGCGGATTTTGCGACCGAGATGCGAAAGCTCGGCTACGGCGCGTTCGGCGGGGCGAAGCCGGTCCGCGTCAACCTGACCCCGATGGGCCCGTCCCTGGTGCCGGTCTTCCAGACCCGGGGCGACCTCGACCGAATGATCGCTGCGGCGGGCACCCATCTCGCCGCTTGCGACATCGGCGAAGGCGACGTCTGCGCGGTGACCTTCGGCTACCACCTGTTCGTCGCCGGCCTGTTCTACCAGTCGCAGATGGAGGCGCATGGCGTCGCCTGCATTCCGCTCGGACCCGGCGAAGCGGAGCGCGCCGCCGAGCTGTGCAACGGCCACGGCGTCACCGTGCTGGCCGGCAATCCGAGCTTCTCGCTGCGCCTGATCGAGGCGGGGCTCAAGCCGCCGAGGGTGTTCTTCGCCGGCGGCGAGCCGTTCACCGGCAACGAGGCGCTCTATGCCCGGGTGCGGGCGGCGATGCCGGAAACCACGCTGGTCGACGCCTTCTCGCTGTCCGAGTTCCTGCCGGTCGCGCGGACTTTCCCCGGCGGCGAGGGCGTCCATGTGTTCGACGAGTTGGTCCATGCCGAGGCGATCGACTCCGAAACGCTCGAACCGGTGCCGGACGGAGAACGCGGCGAGCTCGTGCTGACCCATCTGGCGAAGGAGGCGCAGCCGCTCGTCCGCTACCGCACCGGCGACCTCACCGTCCGTCGGACGACGGCGCCGGTGCACGGCCGGACGGTGAGCCTGCCGCGCGTGGTGTTCGGCCGCACCGACGAGATGGTGAAGGTCAAGGGGGTCAAGATCTACCCGTCCGAGGTCGGCGCGGTCCTTCTCGGCATCGAGGGGCTGACCGGCAAGTACCGTATCGCCGTCGAGTCCGAGCGGGGCCGCGACCGGCTCGCGCTGACCCTCGAGGGGAGGGCCGACGACGATGCGCTGGAAGCCGTCGCCGAGCGGTTCAGGCGCCAGACCCTGATCGGCGCCGACCGGATCGAGGTCGCCGCGGCGCTCGACGACGGCCCGGTGACGGTCGACCGCAGGGGCGGCGCATGAGCGCCTGGCGGCTGGTCGTCGACCGCGGCTCCTACGCCGATTTCTCGGTCTCGGTGTCGCCCGCGGTCGAGAAAGCGGTGGTGCGCGGAGAGGCGCCGCCGACGGTGTTCCTTAACGTCTTCGATTCCGACTCGATCACCATCGGCGTCAACGAGGATCCGGAGCAGGTGCTCGATCTCGATTTCTGCCGCGCCAACGGGATCGATTTCCGCCGCCGCGTCAATGGCGGCGGGCCGATCTATGCCGGCACCGGATCGGCCTTTCTGATCTATTTCCTACCCATCTCCCATCCGGAGATCCCGGGCACGACGGAGGAGGCGTTCCGCAAGATCCTGGGCGCGGTCGCCGACGTGTTCCGCGACCGGTACGACTTCCCGGCGGAGTACCGCCCGCTCAACGACATCCAGGTCGAGGGGCGCAAGCTGGTTCCCGCCTCGCTCAAGATCGAGGACGGGGCGATGACGCTCCGCATCGTCGTCAACGTGAAGCCCATCGACACGGGGCTGGCAGGGAAGGCGATGCCGATGCCGCCCGAGAAGGTGCGCGACAAGGCGCTGAAGACGCTGGAATCGCGTTTCACATGGCTGGAGAGGGAAGCGGGACGGGAGATCGACGAAGCGGAGCTGACGGCGTTCGCGATAGCCTGCACCGAGCGGGCTTTCGGCGAGTCCGGGCTTGAGCGGGGGACGCTCGGCGCGACGGAACGGCGCTACGCGGATGCCTTTCGCGCCGAGCTCGATACCGAGGCCTGGCTGTTCGGCAAGTCCGAGCGAATCCGCTTCGCCGATACGCTTCGACCCGGCGACATGCTGGGACGGGGCCGCGAGAAGGCGCCGGGCGGGATGATCCGCGCGACGCTCGCGATCCGTGACGGCCGCGTGGTGGATGCCATCGTCAACGGCGACTGGCACCCGCGTCCGCTGGAGAGCATCGCCTGGCTCGAGCATGCGCTGGGCGGCGTTCCGGCCGAGCCGGACCCCCTTCGCCAGTCCGTCGAAACCTTCCTCGCTCGCGAAGACGTGGAGTTCGCCGGCATCGCGGTGGACGATCTGATGACGGCATTCGAGGCGGCGCTCGCCGATTGCCGGCCTTGGGACGGCGCGCGCTGAACCCCATGCCCGACGCGCCGGGCGCCTACGCGCTGATCCTCCGGCTTGCCCGCGACATCCGGCTCGACATCCGAACCCTCGGTCGCCCGGTGCTGCCCGCCGGGCTCTACCTCTACGCCGGCAGTGCCTGGGGTCCCGGCGGCATCCGCGCCCGCGTCGCCCGGCATCTGCGCCGGGGCAAGGCCCGGGTCTGGCACATCGATCGCCTGACAGAGGCGGCGGCGGTCGAACGAGTCATCGCGTTTCCCGGCGGGCGGGAGTGCGCCATCGTCGCCGCGGCAACGGGCGCAAGTGTCCCGATAGCCCGCTTCGGCGCCTCCGATTGCCGGCGCTGCGAGGCGCATCTCCTGGCGGTGGAACCCGATATCGTCGACGCGTTGACGTCGATTGCCCTTGACAAGGACAATATCCTTACTAAAACAAGGATATGAGCAAGGTCACCAGCAAGCTTCAGGTTACGCTGCCCAAGGCGCTCGCCGAACGTTACGGAATCGAGCCCGGCGACGATATCCGCTTCGAAGAGGCGGGCGAAGTCATCCGCGTGGTGCCCGCCGGTGTCGATGCGGCGGCCGGAGGTCTCGGCACCGAGGCGCGGCTGCGCCTGTTCGACGCCGCAACCGACCGCCAGCGGGCGCGCGATGCGGGTCGACCCGCACGTCGCGCCGAGACTCGCGGCTGGACCCGGGAGGAACTCTACGAGCGTGGCCCCCAGGACGCTGATTGACACCAATATACTGGTCTATCGTTACGACAGCCGATTTCCGGACAAGCGGTCTATCGCATCCGATGTCCTGCGCGACGGAATTGCCGAGGGAACCGCGCGCATCCCCCACCAGGCGATCGTCGAGTTCGTCGCGGCAACGACCCGGGGCTCTCCGGAAGACCGGCTGCTCGACGCCGCGGACGCGCGACGGGAGGCCGAAGAGCTTATGATGCAGTTCCCGATCCTCTATCCCGATGAAGCCGTGCTGCGGATGGCGCTACGGGGCGCGGCGGCGTACCGCCTGTCCTGGTTCGACGCACACCTCTGGGCGTATGCGGAAGTCCATGGCATCGAGGAACTGCTGACCGAGGACTTTCAACATGGCCGCATGTACGGCACGGTGACGGTTCGAAACCCCTTCCTGACGCATGCCCTTCGTTAGGGACGCCAGCGATCCTTCACCTTGTTCCCGCACAGGCGAATCGGGATAGTCGCGCCGACCGGCAATAGAGGCCCTGGACATGAGTGCAGAAAAGCCCGTGCTGATGATCGATCGGCCGGAGGAGGGGATTGCCCGCATCGGCCTCAACCGGCCGGAAAAGCGCAACGCGCTCGATCCCGAGCTTCGACTGGCGCTGATCGCCGGGATCGAGTCGGTGCTGGAGGATTCGTCGGTCCGCGCCGTCATCCTCGCTGGCAATGGCGGGCATTTCTGCGCCGGAGGCGACATCGCGTCGATGGAGGGGCTGGACGCCGCGGCGGGGCGCGCGCGGATGAAGTCGAACCACCGCATGGTCCGGCTGATCGCCGAAGCCGAGAAACCCGTCGTCGCCGCCGTCGAGGGCTATGCGGTCGGCGCCGGCGCGGGCATCGCGCTTCTCGCCGATACCGTCGTGCTCGCCGAGACCGGCGCGATCGGCTTTCCCTTCTTCAAGATCGGGCTGATCCCCGACTACGCGATCCTGCACACCCTGCCGCGCCGCGTCGGGGCCGCCAGGGCGCGCCAGATCCTGCTTTACGCCCGCATGATGCGCGGCGCGGACGCGGTGGAAGCGGGTCTCGCCGACGAGCTCGCGCCCGAAGGCGGGGCCGAGGCCGTTGCGCTTGAGCGCGCGCAGGAGCTCGCCGCCATGCCGGCGCTCGCCTTCGCGCTCGCCAAGCAACAGATCGGGCTCGCGCCGATGAGCCTCGAAGCGGCGCTCGAAATGGAAGCGCTCGGCCAGGCCTCGAACTTCACCACGGCCGATTTCGCGGAAGGAAGGGCGGCGTTCAGAGAGAAACGCGCCCCGGATTTCCGGCGTTCGTAGGGAGCACGGCATGTCGATCGATCCGCAATCGCCCGATCTCGCGCTCGGCGTCATCGGCACCGGCACGATGGGTCGGGGCATCGCCCAGATCGCGGCGGCGGGCGGCATCGCGGTCAGGCTGTACGACACGCGCGACGGCGCGGCGGAGGAGGCGTCCGCGTTCGTCGCGCGGATGCTGCGCCGGGCCGCGGAGAAGGGCGGCATGACCGAGGGCGCGGCGGAGGCGGCGACAGGGCGACTCGCGATCGTCGATGGGCTCGATGCCATGGCGGGCGCCGATATCGTGGTCGAAGCGATCGTCGAGGAGCTGGAGGCCAAGCAGCGGCTGTTCGCCGACCTCGAAACCGTCGTCTCCGACGATTGCATTCTCGCCTCCAACACCTCGTCGCTCTCCGTGACGGCGATCGCCGCCGACTGCAAGCGGCCGGAGCGCGTCGCGGGCTGGCATTTCTTCAACCCGGTGCCGCTCCTGAAGGTGGTCGAGGTGGTCGACGGGCTGTTGACCGCGCCCTGGGTGGGCGACGCGCTCGACGCCGTCGCGCGGCGCTGCGGCCATCGTCCGGTGCGCGCCAAGGATTCGCCGGGGTTTCTGGTCAACCATGCCGGGCGCGGGCTCGGCACCGAGGGGCTGAGGATCGTCCAGGAGGGCATCGCCGGGCCGCGGGATGTCGACGACATCCTGCGCGAGGGCGGCACCCGTTTCCGCATGGGCCCGTTCGAGCTGATGGATACGACCGGGCTCGACGTGTCCGGCGTGGTGATGGAATCGATCTACCGCCAGTTCTACGACGAGCCGCGATTCCGCCCGGTGCCGATCGCGCGCCAGCGCATGGCGGCCGGGCTCTACGGGCGCAAGACCGGCCGGGGGTTCTATGCCTACGAGGACGGCAGGAAGGCGGCGGTGGAGCCGCCGGAGATTCCCGAAGCGGCCCCCGCTCCGGTCTGGGTGAGCCCGGCGGACCCCGACGGCCAGGCCGCCGCGATGGCGGCCGTCGCCGACGCGGCGGAAATGGAAAGCGGCGCGAGCCCCGGCCCGGGCACGCTCTGCATCGTCACGCCGACGGGGGCTGATGCGACGACGACCGCGCTCGACCAGGGCCTTCCGCCCGAGCGCACCGTGGCCGTCGACACCGCGTTCGGGCTCGACGGCAGGCGCACCGTCATGACCACGCCGGTGACCGAGCCGCGCTGGCGCGACCTTGCGCACGCGCTGCTCGCCGCCGACGGCACGCCGGTCACCGTCATCGGGGACAGTCCCGGCTTCGTCGCCCAGCGCGTGATCGCCACCATCGTCAATATCGGCTGCGACATCGCCCAACAGGGGATCGCGAAGCCCGCCGACATCGACGCCGCTGTCGAGCTTGGCCTTGCCTACCCGCGCGGGCCGATCGCCTGGGGCGACTATCTGGGTCCCGTCAGGGTGCTCGCGATCCTCGAAGCCCTCCATGACTTTTACCGGGATCCGCGCTACCGCCCGAGCCCCTGGCTGACCCGGCGCGCGAAGCTCGGCGTGCCGCTCGCTACGGCGGCGCGCTGAATACGTCCTACAGCGAGCCGGCGGGCTTGCATCGCCGCCGCGTCGGGGACACATTGCGGCGCCCCCCGAGGGCCCCGATTCGATTACCCTTCACCGTGCGGCATCGCGCTCGCGCGTTCATTTGTGTGAGACCGTCATGACGACCACCACCCGGCAGGCGGCAACCGTGGGCAGCGCCCCCGGAGTTGCGCCGCGGCGCATGGCAAACGCGATCCGCGCGCTCGCCATGGACGCGGTCGAGGCGGCGAAATCCGGCCATCCGGGAATGCCGATGGGCATGGCCGACGCGGCGACCGTGCTGTTCGCGCGCTATCTCAAATTCGACCCTTCCGAGCCCGATTGGCCCGACCGGGACCGGTTCGTCCTGTCCGCCGGCCACGGCTCGATGCTGCTTTACGCGCTGCTTCACCTGACCGGCTATCCCGACATGACGATGGACGAGATCCGCCGGTTCCGCCAGCTCGGCAGCCGGACCGCCGGTCACCCGGAATACGGCCACGCGGCGGGGATCGAGACCACGACCGGCCCGCTCGGGCAGGGCATCGCGACGGCGGTCGGGATGGCGCTCGCCGAGCGCATCCTCGCGGCCCGTTTCGGCGACGAGGTCGTCGACCACCGGACCTGGGCGGTCGCCTCGGACGGCGACCTCATGGAGGGGGTGAGCCACGAGGCGGCTTCCCTCGCCGGCCATCTCGGGCTCGGCAAGCTGATCGTGCTGTTCGACGACAACGCCATCTCCATCGACGGCCCGACCGCGCTTTCGGTCGCCGATGACGTGCCGGCGCGTTTCGCGAGCTACGGTTGGCATACCGGCGCGGTCGACGGCCACGACCCGGATGCGGTCGGGGCCGGCGGCAAGGCGGCGCCGGCCGACGAACGCCCGTCCCTCATAGCTTGCAGGACCCTCATCGGCTAAGGCGCGCCCAACAACGCGGGGGCCCCCCGGGCGCACGGCGCGCCGCGGGGCGAGGAAGAGATCGCCGGCGCGCGCAAGGCGCTCGGCTGGGACCTCCCGCCCTTCGAGCTGCCGGAAGACGTCGCCGCCGCGTGGCGGGAGGCGGGGAGACGATCGAAAGCGGAGCACGCGGCGTGGCGCGCCCGTCGGGATGCGCTGCCGGCGGACCGCCGGGCCGCGTTCGACCGCGCGGTTTCCGGGGGCCTGCCCGACGGTTGGCAAGCGGCGCTCGACGCCCATATCGACGAGCTCGTCCAGAGCGCGCCCCGGCGCGCCACGCGCCAGTCCTCGGGCGAGGCGCTCAACGTCATCGCGCCGCTGGTGCCGGAGCTGATCGGCGGCTCCGCCGACCTGACCGGATCGAACAACACCCTGTTCAGGGACGCCGGCATCGTCACGCGGGAGGATTTCTCGGGGCGCTACATCCATTACGGCGTCCGCGAGCACGGGATGGCCGCGGCGATGAACGGGATGGCGCTGCACGGCGGCATCGTCCCCTATGCCGGGACCTTCCTGATTTTCTCCGACTATCTGAGGCCGGCGCTTCGCCTCGCCGCACTGATGCGAAAGCGGGCGATCTACGTGCTGACCCACGATTCCATAGGGCTGGGCGAGGACGGACCGACCCACCAGCCGGTCGAGCACCTTGCGAGCCTGCGCGCGATGCCGAACGTGCGCGTCTTTCGTCCGGCGGATGCCGTGGAGACGGCCGAGTGCTGGACCGCCGCGCTTGAGCACGGGACCGGGCCCTCCGTGCTGGCGCTCACCCGCCAGGCGCTGCCCGCGCTGCGCGGCCCGGATCACGAAAAGGGTCTCGGCGCGAAGGGCGGCTATGTACTCGCGGCGGCAGGCGGCGGCACGCCTCGCGCGGTGCTGCTGGCGACCGGGTCGGAGGTTTCCATCGCGGTCGCGGCTAGGGAAATCCTCGAAAAGGAGGGAATCCCGACCCAGGTAAGCTCGCTTCCCTGCTGGGAATTGTTCGAGGAACAGCCCGAATCGTGGCGCCGGTCGGTGCTGGGAGGCGACGCCGTTCGCATCGGGATCGAGGCCGCGTGCGGGCTCGGTTGGGACCGCTACATCGGCGCCGACGGCGCCTTCATCGGCATGACGGGGTTCGGGGCCTCGGCGCCGCAGGGCGATCTCTACGAACATTTCGGGCTGACGGCCGAAGCGGTGGCCGACGCCGCGCGGGCCCGTGCGAAAGCGTAATTCCGGAGGGGCGAAATGGCGGTTCAGGTTGCAATCAACGGGTTCGGCCGCATCGGGCGTCTCGTGCTGCGGGCTCTCTACGAGTCGGGACGCGACGACGTCAGGGTGGTCGCGATCAACGATCTCGGCTCGCCCGAGGTGAACGCCCATCTGCTCGAATACGATTCCAGCCACGGCCATTTTGAGGGGAAGATTCGGATCACCAAGACCGGCTTCAACGTGAACGGCGACGGCATCAAGGTCTTCGCCGAGCGCGACCCGGCGAAGCTCCCCTGGGCGAAGCTCGGCATCGACGTCGCGATGGAATGCACCGGCCTGTTCACCAAACGGGCGGACGCCGAAAAGCACCTCGCCGCCGGGGCGAAGCGCGTCCTGATCTCGGCGCCCGCGACGGACGAGGACATCACCGTCGTCTACGGGGTGAACGAAAACAGGCTCCGCAAGTCGCACAAGATCGTCTCCAACGCGTCCTGCACCACCAACTGCCTCGCCCCTGTGGCAGCGGTGCTCGACAAGGCGGTCGGAGTCTCGAAGGGGTACATGACGACGGTCCACGCCTATACCGGCGATCAGCGCATTCTCGACACGCTGCACAGCGATCTTCGCCGCGCCCGCGCGGCGGGGCAGTCGCTGATCCCGACCTCAACCGGCGCCGCGAAAGCGGTCGGCCGCGTCCTGCCCGAGCTCGACGGCAAGCTCGACGGCACCGCCATCCGGGTGCCGACCCAGAACGTGTCGATGATCGACTTCACGTTCGTCGCCTCGCGCAAGACGACCGCCGAAGAGGTCAACGCCGCGATCGGGAAGGCGGCGAAGACCAAACGGCTCAAGGGCGTGCTCACGACCAACGACGCGCCGCTGGTCTCGACCGACTTCAACCACGACGCCGCAAGCTCGGTCTTCGACCTGACCCAGACCCAGGTGATCGACGGCACGCTGGTCCGCGTGCTGAGCTGGTACGACAACGAGTGGGGCTTCTCCAACCGGATGATCGACGTCGCGGCGGCGCTCGGCCGGCTCGGCTGAACCGGCGCGGGCAATGCCGCGGTCGCTCGACGCCCTCGTCCTCGCCGGAAAGCGGGTACTGCTGCGCGCCGACCTCAACGTCCCGATGAAAGACGGGGCCGTCGCCGACACGACGCGGCTGGACCGTCTCGCACCCACCGTCCGGGAAATTTGCGACAAGGGCGCGGCGGCGGTGGTTCTTTCCCATTTCGGCCGGCCGAGGGGCGAACGCGTGGCCGCTCTGTCCTTGCGCCTCCTTGTCGAGCCCCTGTCCCGCGCGCTCGGCGGCCGCGCTGTCGCGTTCGCCGAGAACTGTATCGGTCCGGTCGCGGAGAAGGCGGCCGGCGCGCTGCGTCCCGGCGAGGTCCTGCTGCTTGAGAACCTGCGTTTCCACGCCGGCGAGGAGGCCAACGACCCGGGTTTCGCCAAGGCCCTCGCCGCGCTCGGCGACATCTACGTCAACGACGCTTTCTCGGCGGCCCATCGCGCGCACGCGTCGACCGAGGGACTGGCGCATTTCCTGCCTGCCGCCGCCGGGCGCTCGCTGGAGGCCGAGCTTGAGGCGCTTGCAGGCGCCCTGAAGACGCCCGAGCGCCCGCTAGCCGCGATCGTCGGCGGGGCCAAGGTCTCCACCAAGCTCGATCTCCTCGGCAACCTGCTCCGCAGGGTCGACATGCTCGCGATCGGCGGCGCGATGGCCAACACCTTCCTCCATGCGCTCGGAACCGATGTCGGCGCCTCGCTGTGCGAGGCCGGGATGGCGGGTACGGCGCGCGCGATCCTGGCGGATGCCGATGCGGCGGGTTGCGAGATCGTGCTGCCGTCCGATGTCGTCGTGGCGCAGGCGCTCGAAGCGGGCGCGCCGGCAGAAACGGTCCCCGTCGCCGCGGTGCCCCGCGATGCGATGATCCTCGACATTGGAACAGGATCGGCGAATGCTCTCGCCGCCCGGCTCGCGGCGTGCCGGACGCTGGTCTGGAACGGCCCGCTCGGCGCGTTCGAGGTACCGCCCTTCGACGCGGCGACGGTGAAAGTTGCGGGGGCGGCCGCGGAACTCACCAAGGCGGGATCGCTCCGCACGGTGGCGGGCGGCGGCGATACCGTCGCCGCGCTCGCCCATGCCGGCGTCTCTCACGATTTCAGCTACCTCTCGACCGCCGGCGGGGCGTTTCTCGAATGGCTCGAGGGGAAGACCCTGCCGGGGGTCGCGGCGCTGGATGGCTAACGCCGGTCGGGGTAGCCCTTGAAACCCGCGCCGTAACCCGCTTCCTCGGCTGCCCAGCCGCCGGCGACGCGGCCGCTGAAGATGGCCGGTCCCAGCATGGTTCCTTCGAGACCTGCTTCGCCATTGATGTGCCCGCCGGCCATACCCGCCAGTTCGCCCGCCGCGTAGAGCCCGGGGACGGGCTCGAAATGCTTGTCGAGCACGCGGCATCTGAGGTCGGTCTTGACGCCGCCGAAATTCTTGCGCGCCAGCGGGAAGAGCTGGATCGCGGAGAACGGCGGGGTGTCGAACTTCTTCGATGCGCCGAGCGGCTTGCCGAACTCCGGCTCGGCGTCCAGCCCGTCGTCGAAGGCGCGATTGTAGCGCGCGACGGTGTCGAGAAAGGTCGCCTCATCGACGCCGATCGCGCCGGCCAGCTCCTCCAGCGTGTCCGCATTGGCGATGAAAGGCGATTCCCGGAACAGTTCGGCGATTCTGCCGCGCGAGACCTGGCCGGCTTCGCGGTAATGGGGGTCGGCGACCTCCATCGTGCCGGCCATCCCGGCATCGAGGATCGCCCAGGCATGGCACGGGTCCTGCCCCAGCAAGGCGGGCGTCGCCGAGTTGGCGCCGGAGCGCGCCTCGTTGTGAAAACGCCGGCCCTGCTGGTTGACCCAGATGTAGCCCGGGGTGCCGCGAAAGACGAGCCCGCGCCGCCCGGTTGGATCGCGGTAGTCGGGCGTCGCGTAGACATAGAGCCAGATGTTCCCGAGATGGGTCAGGTAACCGCCCGCCTCGCGGACCAGCGCATGGCCCGACCCGATCGCGTGGGGACCGGAACCCTCCATGATGCGGTGCGGGGCGAGATCGGGCCTGACCTCCAGGATCATCTCCAGGTTGGAGTTGAAACCGCCGGTTGCCACCAGAACGGTTTTGCACGCGACTCGGACCGCGTCGCCGTTCTCGACATCCCGGCCCTCGAGCCCGGTCGCGCGTCCGTTGTCGACGCGGATTCCGGTGATCTCGGTGTTGGGCACGATCTCGCCGCCACGCGTGCGATAGGCCTCGATCAGCCGGCTGGTCAGCTCCTGGCCGTTCCCGCCGGGGCGGGTCCAGCGGATCACGGAATTTCCCTCCTGGGGCAGCATGAAGGACCACTTCACCCCGAGCCGCTCGGCCCAGAAATAGAGGTCGTTGAGCGAGTGCTCGATGTAGTACCGCGCCCATACCGGATCGGCCGAGGGGCCGCCCCAGCGCATCCAGTCGTCGAAGGCGAGGTCGGGGCTGTCCTCGATACCCTTCTCGCGCTGCAGGGGCGAATCGACGATCAGGCAGCCGCCGCCGGAGATGATCGAGGCCCCGCCCGGCTCCGCCGCGATCTCGAAGGTGATCGTCCGCGCGCCCGCCTCGCGGGCCTCGATCCCGGCGGCCATTCCCGCCCCGCCGGCTCCCACGATGGCCACATCGGTCTCGAAACGCCTGACACCCATCGCTTCCAATCCCGCCAAATGGTCCCCGGCGCCGGAGCGCTTAGCACGCCGCGCGAGAGGGTAACAGCGGAGCCGCGTTGTCGCCCGCTCGCCGTCTCCCTAGGATCGCCGCCCGGCGCCCCGAACAAGCGAAAGACAGAGAGCATGAAATACCGTTACCTGGACTGGACGATCGAATCCTCGCCGCAGAATCCCGGCGACAACGCGATCGGCATCCTCACCCTGAACCGGCCCGACCACGCCAACGCCATCGGCCCGCGCATGACCATGGAACTGCACCAGCTGGTCGACGAGATCCGCCATTCTTCAGCCCGGGTGGTCATCGTCACCGGCGCCGGCGGCAACTTCTCGGGCGGCGGCGACCTCCAGATCGAGACCATGCCGATGGAGGACCAGAAGGACGAGTGGACCGATTACGGCGTCAAGGGCGAGTACGGCGAGATGCTGGTCTGGTTCGCCAACGACTATTTCCACATCGTCGCCCAGCGCATGTGCCGCAAGCTCGAGGATCTGCCGCAGGTCACCGTCGCGGCGGTCGATGGGATCGCCGTCGGCATCGGGCTGGAGATGGCGGTTTCCTGCGACCTCAGGATCGCCTCCGATCGCGTCCGCTTCGCCGAAATCGCGGTCCCCGCCGGGTTCATGAGCGAGTGGAGCGCGCCCCGCAGCCTGCCCGGGCTGATCGGCCAGACCAGGGCCAACGAGATGATTCTGACCGGCCGCTTCGTGTTCGCCGAGGAGGCCGAGCGGATCGGCCTGATCAACAAGGCGGTGCCCGCCGATACGCTGCTCGACGAGGCGCGCGCCTGGGCCGGCAGGATGTGCACCTATCCCGCGCTCGGGCTCAAATACGCCAAGGAGACCATCCGCCTCTACCAGAACCAGAACCGTCAGAAAGAGCATGGCGAGGTCGAGATGGAGCGCATCTTCGAGATCACCCGGACCGCCGACTGCGCGGAAGGGATCGAGGCGTTCCTGGAAAAGCGCGCGCCGGTCTACCACCCCGGCGCGCCGGTCGACAAACGCGCGCGCTGGCACGACGGCTGATCGGCGCTGATCGAAGGGTCAGACCTGCCCGGCAATCCCGGCGTCGAGGTCGGCGTTGCCCGAGGCAAACGCCCGTTCGGCCTCCGCGAGGAACGCTTCGGTCTCGTCCCCGGTCATGGCGCCCCGGAACATCTCGCGGCGCATCGACACGCGCTGCGCGCTGATCGCCCGGATCGCGTCGGTCATCTGCGCGATGTCGTCCTCGCCCCCGATCAGCGAGACCGCCTCGCGCGCCATTTCCTTGTAGTGGTCGCGTTCGTCGTCGTAGATCACCTGCATGGCTCTGGCGGTCATGTCGTTCAGCTCGCCGCCGGCGAGCTTCGCGCCCTCGCGAAACAGCCGCGCGCCGCCTCCCTCGGTGAAGCCGACGGCGGCGCGTTCGATCGCCGAGCCCGAGCGCACGTAGGACCGGCGCAGATCGCCGAGCTTCTTCTCCTCGGGGAGCTGGACCGTGTCGTCGGGCGAGATCGGGCGGCCGGCGAGATGTTCGAATACGTCGGCGAGCAGGAGGTAATGGTTGAACTCGTCGGCAAGCTGGGTGAGGCGGAAATGGAACTCGCGCCGCGGGATCGTCTTGTCGACTTCGGGAAAGCACTCGACCAGCGCGGCGAGTTCGCGGTGGAGCCCGTTGAAATAGCCGTCGACCGGGTTGAGCTCCTTCCAGAGCTGGGCCCGCAGATAGAAGACGTGGTCGTCCTCGCTCGCCCGGGCGTAGAACCGCCGCGCGATCTCGCCCTCGGCCTCCCAGTAGGGCCAGGCGGCGGCGAGCAATGCGTGCTCCGTGTCCTGCATATCCTTCTCCACGATGCCGCCGCGATGATAGCGGCGGGCCGGCCGGCGGCAAGCGTTGCGGGCATTTCGGCGCTTTGAGACAATGTGCCGATGCCTCAACTCGAAACCGACGTGCTGGTGATCGGCGCCGGCGGGGCCGGGATGTACGCCGCGGTCGCCGCCGCCCGCGCCGGCGCGCGCGTGGTTCTGGTCGACAAGAGCCTGGTCGGGCGCGGCGGGGCGACGATCATGGCTCAGATGACGGTCGCCGCCGCGGTCGGCGAGTGGGAGCCCGATCACTGGACCCATCATCTCGCCGATACCGTCGAGGCCGGGCGCGGGCTGTGCAACGAGCGTCTGGCGGCGATCCTGTGCGAGGAGGCCCCCATACGAATCCGGGAGATGGACTCCTGGCGGGTCGGCTGGGCGCGCGAGAACGGGCGCATGCGGGCGGTCATGGCGCCGGGCCACAAGATCCCGCGCTGCGTCTATGTCGATTTCCTCAATACCGGCCCCGCGGTCGCCAAGACGCTCCGCACCCAGGTCGCGCAGGGGGCGGGAATCGCGCGGGTAAGCGGGCTTTCAATCGCCGATCTGGTCGTCCATGACGGACGGATCGCCGGCGCGGTCGGGATCAACCTCGAGGACGGCGCGCCGGTCGGGATCGCGGCGTCCGCGGTGATCCTCGCCGCCGGCGGGCTGACCCGGCTGTTCCGGCGCAACAGCGCCTCGGCCAACATGGGCGGCGACGCCTACGCGCTCGCGCTCAACGCCGGCGTCGAGCTGATCGACATGGAATTCCCCCAGTTCTTCCCGATCGGCCATCTCGCGCCGCGTCTGGTCGGGATGGACCCGATCATGTGGGATCCGTTCCGCTACAAGCTCGGCGGCCGCCTGCTCAACGGCGACATGGAAGAGTTCATCGAGAATTACGGCGAGCAGGATTCGGGCGTCTACACCGCGCCGCGCGACATCACCTCCTATGCCATCACCAAGGAGTGCGAGGCGGGGCGCGGCTCGCCCAATGGCGGGGCGTTCCTGAGCTTCGAGCACATCCCCGAACCGGAGCTTCGGCTCGCTTTCGGCCCCGTGATCGACCGGCTGGCGAAGAACGGGATCGACCTGACCCGGCGGCCCATCGAGGTCGCCCCGATCGCGCATTACCACATGGGCGGGATTCGGGTGGACGAGCGCATGGAGACGCGCATCGAGGGGCTGTACGCCGCGGGCGAGGCAGTCGGCGGCGCGAACGGCGCGAACCGGTTGTCCGGCAACGCGATCCCCGAGGCCTTCGTGTTCGGCGAGCGGGCGGGGCGCTTCGCCGCCGAGCGCAAAGGGGAAGCCGGGATCTGGCGAAGCGAAGACGACGCGCGGGCCGTGCGGCTCGTCGACAGCGCGCACGGCGGCGGCGGCACCGCGGCCGGGCTCGGCGCGCTGCTGCGCGAGCTGCAGGCGCTGATGTGGGACGATGTCGGTCTGCTCAGGACGGAAGAGGGGCTTTCCCGCGCCCTCCACCGGATCCGCGAGATGCGGAGCGACGACCTTCCCGCCCTGGCGCCGGCCCGGAAATCGCATTTCGATCACGCCCTGCTCGACTGGCTCGATCTCCGGGCGTCGCTGCTCGCCGCGGAGTCGGTCGCGCTGTCGGCGCTCAACCGCAAGGAGAGCCGGGGCGCGCATCAGCGCGAGGATTTCGTGGAGACCGATCCCGCCTGCGCGCGCAACCAGATCGTGCGGCTGTCGGGCGGCGGCGGGCTGGAATGCGGCTGGGCCGGGATCGTCGCGGCGCCCCATGCGCGGGCGCCGCTGGAGGCGGCGGAGTGAGCAGGGACAGCGTCGCCATCCGTGTGCGACGCGGGACGCCCGACGAACCGTCCCGGATCGAGACCTTCACCGTTCCCTATACCGAGGGCATGTCGGTGCTCGACGCGGTGATGTGGGTCCACGCGCATGTCGATTCCACGCTCGCCATACGCTACGCCTGCATCAACGCCAATGCCTGCAAGGAGTGCATGGTCCGGGTCGACGGCAAGATCGGCTATGCCTGTACCTCCCGGCTGGGCGCGGAGGGCGCGCTGATCGAGCCGCTCGACAACAAGGCGCTGATCCGGGACCTCGTAACCGACATCGTGCCGCCCAAGGAGCGACTTGCGGCCCACCTGGCGAGAGACGGTTAGCCCGCATTTTCCACCGATAGCCGGAGAGGGAGCCGCACCGCGGCCGGCCCCAAGCCCGTCGCCCCGGCCAAGGCCATGCCGCCCGTTCCCGCCGTCGACATAGGCATCGGGTAGACAAATCGCTGCCGGGTCGACATTCGCGTTCTTCAAAAAATGCCGAGCGGGAATGTCGACATTTGCCGACTCGACCGGCCTGTCGACATTGCCGTCGGCAAATGCCGACCGTGCGCGCGCGGCACCGGGGGGTCGGCACATCCGATCCGCGAGTCGGCATGTCGCGGAACCCCTCGGTCACTAGGAGCGCCGGGTCGGTAACGATGGCGGTCGCATGCATGATCCTGTCCTCCACATGGCGGGCGCGAGACCCGCGGCGTTTCTTCCGTACTTCCGTCATGCCCGGAACGAGTCCGGGCATGACGGAGGAGGAACGGGCAGGGCGGT
>JAPPIT010000022.1 GCA_028820505.1 Defluviicoccus sp. | reverse complement strand
ATCAGGTCGACGATCAGCTTGACCTCGTGCAGGCACTCGAAATAGGCCATCTCGGGCGCGTAGCCGGCCTCGACCAGGGTCTCGTAGCCGGCGGTGATCAGCGCCGTCAGCCCGCCGCACAGCACCGACTGCTCGCCGAACAAATCGGTCTCGCATTCCTCCTTGAAGCTGGTCTCGAGGATGCCGGCGCGCCCGCCGCCGATGGCGGACGCGTAGGAGAGGCCGATCTCGGTCGCGTTGCCCGACGCGTCCTGGTGCACCGCGAGCAGGCAGGGGACGCCGCCGCCGTCGACATATTCCGAGCGCACCGTGTGGCCCGGGCCCTTGGGCGCCACCATGAACACGTCGAGGTCTGGGCGGGGCTCGATCAGGCGGAAATGGATCGCGAGCCCGTGCGCGAAGGCGAGCGCCGCGCCTTCCCGCAGGTGGTCGTGGATCTCGCCCGCGTAGAGCCCCGATTGCAGCTCGTCCGGCGTCAGCACCATCAGCACGTCGGCCCATGCCGCCGCCTCCGGGGCGGTCATCACCGCGAGGCCCGCATCCTCGGCCTTGCGGATCGAGGCCGAACCCGGCCGGAGCGCCACCGCCACGTCCGCCACGCCCGAGTCCTTGAGGTTGTTGGCGTGCGCATGGCCCTGGCTGCCATAGCCGACGATGCCGACCTTCTTCCCCTTGATCAGGTTGACGTCGGCATCCCTGTCGTAAAAGACCCGCATCCGGTTTTCCTTTCGTGCAAAATCGGCAGCTCCAGGGGCGCTTCCTGTCCCCCTGTGGCGCTCGTTTTCCGGGCCACCTGTACCAGCGCCGCAAGCCTCCGGTCAACCGGAGCGCCGCGGCTCCGCCGCTTGTCCGATGTATTCGATATTGTTTATATTGAACGCATCACTTGCGGGAGACCGGCCATGCGCCGCACCACGACGATGACGGTTCGCCTCAGCGGCGCGCTCAGCGATTTCGTGTCGGCCAATGTCGGCGAGAACGGCGCCTACGAGAACGTCAGCGAGTACATCCGGGATCTGATCCGCCGCGACAAGGAGCGGTCGGAGGGCGAGGCGTTCGAGCGCCTGAAGGCCGAGCTGGGACACGCGTTCGCCGCGCCGGACGATTCCTACCTCCCGCTGTCGGCATCGGAGGTCATCGCGAGGAACCGGCCCCGGGCTCGCCCGTGACATCCGTCCGCGTACAGGGAGCCGCCGCTCTCCGTATCGACGAGATCTACCGTTACTCCCTGGAGCGTTGGGGAGAAGCGCGCGCCGACGCCTACATCGCGGGCCTGTTCGAGGCGTTCGAGGGGATCGCCGCGGGCCGCACCGTCTCGCGCCCGATCCCGGCGCCGTTCGGGGTGGACGGCTACGTCTTCCGGTACGAGCGGCATTTCGTCTACTGGAAGCGGCTGGACAACGGCGACATCGGCATCGTCACCGTGCTGCATGAGCGCATGCACCGGATCGGCCGCCTCCGCGAGGAGTTCGGGGAGTGAGCGGCGGGCTCCGCGGCATGCTTCCCCTAAATCCCCTCCGTTCCCCGCGCGATGGCGGCGACGCCGGTGCGCGAGACGTCGACCAGGCCGAGCGGCTCCATCAGGCCGATGAAGGCGTCGAGCTTCTCGGTCGAGCCCGAGATCTCGAAGACGAAGGACTCCCCGGTGCTGTCGATCGCGCGCGCCCGGAAGATGTCGGCGATGCGGAGCGATTCCACCCGGCGGTTGCCGGTCGCCTTGACCTTCACCAGCGCCAGCTCGCGCTCCACATGGGCGCCCTCGTTGGTCAGGTCGACCACCTTGTGGACCGGGACCAGCCGGTCGAGCTGGGCCTTGATCTGCTCGATGATCATCGGCGTGCCCACGGTCACCACGGTGATCCGCGACAGCGCGTTCCTGGCGTCCACCTCGGCCACCGTCAGGCTCTCGATATTGTAGCCGCGCCCCGAGAACAGGCCGATCACGCGGGCCAGCACCCCCGCCTCGTTGTCGACCAGGACCGAGATCGTATGCCGTTCGGTGTCGCTCACCCCCGCACCCCGCCGATCAGACCAGCACCATGCCTTCTTCGGAAACCGGCGCCTCGGCCTTCTCGTCCGGTCCCAGCAGCATCTCGTTGTGCGCCGCGCCCGACGGGATCATCGGGAAGCAGTTCTCCTCCTTCTCGACGACGATGTCGGCGATCGCCGGCCCGTCGGTCGCGATCATCGCGTCGATCACGTCGTCGAGCTCGTCCGGGCGGGTCGCCCTGAGCCCGGTCCACTGGCAGGCCTCGGCGAGCTTGACGAAGTCGGGCAGCGCGGCGGTGTAGCTCTCCGAGTAGCGTCCGCCGTGCAGCAGCTCCTGCCACTGGCGGACCATCCCCATCCACTGGTTGTTGATGATGAAGGCCTTGACCGGGAGGTTGTACTGCACCGCGGTCGACAGTTCCTGGATGTTCATCAGGAACGAGGCCTCGCCCGCGATGTCGATCACCAGCGACCCGGGGTGTGCGACCTGGACCCCGATCGCCGCCGGCAGGCCGTAGCCCATGGTGCCGAGCCCGCCCGAGGTCATCCACCGGTTGGGCTCCTCGAACCTGAAATACTGCGCCGCCCACATCTGGTGCTGGCCGACCTCGGTGGTGATGTAGACGTCGCGGCCGAGGGTCTTCTCGTAGAGCCGCTTGATCGCGCGCTGCGGCTTGATCGCGGTTTCGGAGTCGGCGAAGTTGAGGCAGTCGCGCGCGCGCCATGCGTCGATCTGCTTCCACCATTTCGCGAGCGCGGCGGCGTCCGGCCTCGGGTCGCGCGCCTTCCACGCGCGCAGCAGCTGCCCCAGCACCTCGCCCGCGTCGCCGATCAGCGGCACGTCGACGGGAACGTTCTTGTTGACCGAGGACGGGTCGATGTCGATGTGGATCTTTTTCGAGCCGGGCGAGAAATCGGCGAGCCGTCCGGTCACCCGGTCGTCGAACCGGGCGCCGACATTGATCATCACGTCGCAATCGTGCATCGCGAGGTTGGCTTCGTAGAGCCCGTGCATCCCGAGCATGCCGAGGCATTGCGGGTCGGAGGCCGGGAAGGCGCCGAGCCCCATCAGCGTCACCGTCGCGGGATAGCCGGTCAGCCGGACCAGCCGGGTCAGCCGTTTCGACGCCTCCGGCCCCGAATTGACCACCCCGCCGCCGACATAGAACAACGGCCGCTTCGCGCCCGCCATCAGCTCGACAGCTTCGGCGATGCGGTCGCGGTCGGCCTTCGTCGCCGGCCGGTAGGAGCGATGGGGGAAGTTCTCGGGCCCGGCATAGGCGCCCTTGCCCATCAGGATGTCCTTCGGCAGGTCGACGACCACCGGACCGGGCCGGCCGCTGCGGGCGACGTGGAACGCCTCGTGCATCACCCGCGGCAGGTCGTCCATCTCCTTGACCAGGTAGTTGTGCTTGGTGCAGGGCCGCGTTATGCCGGTGGTGTCCGCCTCCTGGAAGGCGTCGTTGCCGATCAGGTGGGTCGGCACCTGGCCGGTAAGGCAGACCACGGGAACGCTGTCCATCAGGGCGTCGGTCAGCCCGGTGACGGCGTTGGTCGCGCCCGGGCCCGAGGTGACCAGAACGACGCCGACCTTGCCGGTCGAGCGCGCGTAGCCCTCCGCCATGTGCACCGCGCCGCCCTCCTGGCGCACCAGCACGTGGCGAAGCTCGTTCTGCGCGAAGATCGCGTCGTAGATCGGCAGCACCGCCCCGCCCGGATAGCCGAATACCGTGTCGACGCCCTGGTCGATCAGCGCCTTCAGGACGATCTCGGAGCCGGTCATCTCTCGGCTGGCCATAACGCCACTCCTTCGCGGTTCGCCGCCCGGACCGCCGGCAAAACGAAACCGGCCTGTCGAGGCCGGCGGATCGCATGCCGTCCGCGCCCGGGCACACCCGCCGGGCAGGGCGTCGGTCCCCCATGAGGGAGCGCAAAACTAATGGGTCATCGGGACAGGGTCAACCGAAATTCGCTAATAAATGAAAAGATTTCGGGCAAAAGACTTTCCGAATATTGCGCCGATATGACGCGATCGGGCCGCGACCGGTTGCGGAACCAGGTCATCTGGCGTCGCGCGTAGCGTCGCGTGTCGCGCTTCGCGGCGGCGACCGCGTCGTCGAGCGCGAGCTCCCCCCGGCAATGGGCGAGCAGGGGGGCGAGGCCGACCGCCTTCATCATCGGCAGCCCGGGATCGAGGCGCATCGCCCCGACCGCCCGTGCCTCCGCCAGCGCGCCGTCCGCCATCATCCGGTCGAAGCGCGCGTCGCAGGCGGCGTAGACCGCATCGCGGTCCGGCATCAGCAGGATCCGCAGCGCCGCCCGGCCGTCCGCCGCCGGCGCCGTCTGGCGCGCGTGCCAGACATGGAGCGGCTCGCCGGTCGCCTCCAGCACTTCGAGCGCGCGCAGGATGCGCTGCGGGTCGGACGGGCGGATCGCCGCCGCGCCCTCCGGGTCGCGTTCGGAGAGGATGTCGTGCACGGCCTCGCTGCCGCGTTCGGCGAGCAGGGCGCGGAGCCGCCTCCGGATCGCGGGATCCGTCGCCGGCACGTCGGCGAGCCCCTCGGTCAGCGCCTGGAGGTAGAGCCCCGTCCCGCCGACGACGATGGGGAGTTTCCCCGCCGCGTGGGCGGTATCGATTTCCTCCACCGCCCGGCGTCGCCAGCGCCCCGCCGACCAGACATCGTCCGGCTCGGCGATGCCGAACAGACGATGCGGCGCCCGCGCGAGCGCGTCCGCGCCGGGGCGCGCGGTGAGGATCGAGAGCGCGCCGTAGAGCTGCATCGAATCCGCATTGATGACGACCCCGCCGAGCCGTTCCGCCAGCGCCGCGGCAAGGGCCGACTTGCCGCCCGCGGTCGGCCCGCCGACGACGATCGGCGGCGCCCGGGCGGATCCGGTTCCTTGCCGGTCCGGGGCACGGTCGAGCGTCATCCCTCCGCGGTGGAAGGCGGTCCGAAGCGGCCGCGGAATTCGCCGCGAAGCTCGGACAATTCCCGAGCCAGATCGTCGATCCGTCCGTCCATCGCCCGCATGTCGCGATGCAGGTTCCAGAGGAACCCGATGACGGCGAGGATACCCGCCAGGGTGACGTATCCAAGGACTTCCGGAGCCATTACCGACCTCCCGCGGTCATCTGAATATACCGGCTCAACGATGCCGCGCAAGGGTACAGGGTTTCTCCCGTTCCGTTACACGAACCGGCTGCCGGATGTGCCCCGGAAGGATCCGGTCGGACCCGGCGTCCGGCGTCACAGCGGCCGCGCCGCCCGCCCCCCTTGTCGTCATGCCCGGACTTGTTCCGGGCATCCACGTCTTTCGGCATCGCAATGCGGGCCGGGCGCGGGCGAGGCGGCGGACCCACGTGGATACCCGGAACAAGTCCGGGCATGACGCGCTGGGGGAAAGCGGGACGACGGCGGGGACCGCGACGGGTCGGGGCGGCGTGCCGAATTCCGCGTCCCGGACCGCGCGCTCACCCCTTCGCGATCTTGAGCGCGATGAACTGCTGGCCGCGTTCGCGCTCGACCAGGAGGAGCAGCGTGTCCCGGTTCGCCTTCCGGGCGCTTTCGACGGCCTGCTCGATCTGGGACGGGTCGGTGATGTCCGATTGCCGCGGCCCGATCTTGCGGATGATGTCGCCGGGCCGGATCTGCTTCTCCGCCGCCGGGCTGCCCGCCTTGACGTCGGTGACGACCACGCCCGCGGCGTCGTCGGCCAGGTTGAACCGCTTTCGCAGGTCCGGCGTGATCGCGGCGAGGTCGAGCCCGAGCGCCTCCACCGTCGCGTCCCTGGGCCGTTCGGCGGGGGTTCGCGACGCGACCCGCGGCTCGTCCTCGGGGAACTCGCCGAGCGTGGCCTTCAGGGTCTTCTTCCCGCCCTTGCGCCAGACCTCGACCTCGACCTCGCGCCCGACCGCCGTCTCGGCGACGATGCGGGGCAGGCTGCGCATCTCGTCGATCGGCTTGCCGTCGAAGCTGAGGATGACGTCGCCCACTTCCAGCTTCGCCCTGGCGGCGGGGCCGTCCTCGGACAGGTTGGTCACCAGCGCGCCCGACGCCGACGGCAGGTCGAGGCCCTGGGCGATCTCGTCGGTGACGGTCTGGATGCGCACGCCCAGATAGCCGCGCCGCGCGCGGCCGTATTTCAGCAGCTGGCCGACGATCGGCTTCGCGAGGTTCGAGGGGATCGCGAACCCGATGCCGACGCTGCCGCCGGTCGGCGAGAAGATCGCCGTGTTGATGCCGATGACCTCGCCCGCGAGGTTGAACATCGGCCCGCCCGAATTGCCGCGGTTGATCGAGGCGTCGGTCTGGATGAAGTCGTCATAGGGGCCGGAGTTGATGTCGCGCTGGCGGGCCGACACGATGCCCGCGGTGACCGTGCCGCCGAGCCCGAACGGGTTGCCGATCGCGATCACCCAGTCGCCCACCCGCGCGCCGTCCGAATTGCCGAACCCGAGCGGCTTCAGCTCTTTCCCGCCCGGGTCGACGCGGAGCAGCGCGATGTCGGTCTTGGCGTCGCGCCCGATCACCTTCGCCTCGAGCCGGGTCTTGTCGGACAGGATGACCGCGATCTTGTCGGCCTCCGCGATGACGTGGTTGTTGGTGACGATCACCCCCGAGGCGTCGATCACGAAGCCCGAGCCGAGCGAGGTGACCCGCTGCCGCGGGATCGGGCTCTGCTGCTGGCGGTCGAAGAACTCGCGGAAGAAGCGCTCGAACGGCGATCCGGGCGCGAAGCGCGGCATCTCCGGGCGGTTGCCGCCGTCCGCCTGCACCTTCTGGGTGGTGGAGATGTTGACCACCGACGGCAGCAGCTTCGCGGCAAGATCGGCGAAGCTCGCCGGCGGCGCCTTGGCGAGCGCGGGCGCGGCCCCGATGAGAACCAGAACGAGGGCGAGCGGCGGGATGCGCCCGACGCGGCAACGTGACGCCCTCCGTCGTCCCGGGTTCATCGGTGTTTTATCGCGCACGGTCACGGGATGCCTCCTCATGGACTGTCCGTCCCTCGATGTGTTGTCGCAACCTAGTCGTCCAGGAAGAATTTCTTTGCCCATGGCGGCGAATGCGGGGAGGCTGTCACGCCCTCGAGAACTCTGCGCAAGACCTCTTCGCGCAGGGGTTCTTGAATCGTGCCGACTTTCAGCAGGTGCGCCTCCGAACGTTGGCTCATCGTCGCGTAATGAACGCAACTTGGATGTCTGATAAACGGATGGTCTCCGACATTCAGAATACATGTGGCATCGAATTTTCGCCGAACCGTGATGACAGGGACATATAGCGCTTGATTGCCCGCTTCCTTCCGAGGGTCGTTCAGCACTATGCACAAATGGCGATTGTCGGGATTTTGGTGGGTGCCGGGTAAGAGCAACGTCGAGCCCGTGGAGAGGGTTCTCTCAGTCATTGTCTTCCAGGATACCCTCCAATTTTACAAGTTCCGAAATGCCTGTCGCGATTTCCAGCGCGTCTTCCTCCCCGAGAGCATCGAAGATTTGCCGATAAGAGATTGGAATTCGAGCTTTGTCTGTTTCCGTGTACTCGGGGCAATTCTCATGCGTATAGTTTCTGATCTGAGATGCGGTCATGCCTGAAAACTCTTGCCAAACATCATCCAGCACTTCCATCTCCGCATCGCTGACGTGATCCAGATCCTCTCTTTCCACCGATTTCACGGCAACCACGATGTTGCCGTTCCTCGCGATGTATTCGTCCCACAAACTTTCATGAATCACGCCGTCGATTCCGTTCAGCGTGGCGGAACAAACGGGTCCGTGCGGAAGAGAATAAAACTCGTCGAAAAGCATGGGATGGTGGTGCGCCGACAGGAATTGTCGTTCGGCGAGATAGATCAGCTTGATGAGTTTCAGTTTTTCTATGACGCCCCCGCTTCGGTTCGCGAAGTAGGCACAGATCTGCGCCGCCTTCCGGGAGCGAAAGCCCGCGCAAGGCTGAGCCCAGGGGGGAGCCGTCAATGCTGCCATGGTTCGAATCCTTCAAGCCATCGCTTCGTCTGCGATGCCGCTTCGCTTGCGGGAAGGGGTCTGTACAAGGGGTCGCCCGGAGCCGGACGGCTAGTCGCGAGCCGTCGCGGGCGGGTCCGTGGCGCCGCTCAAAGCCGCCGACATGGCGTCCATGTCCACGGCATCTTCCAACTCGGCTTCGCTGGGCTGGCGACCGGCCGGGCATCGGACCCTCTCGCTCACCCTGTCCATCGCAGCCTCCCCGTCGATCGCGGCAGCATGACCCTTCGGGATAGGGGAAACAACCCTGTGAATGCCGACAGTCAAAGCGGCCCACACCCAGTCAGGTCCGGCCTCCGGTTTCGACACGTCTCGATACGAAAACGTTCCTCACCCCCGCACCAGCCACGCCAGCCCGACGCCGAGCGCGGTCGCGACCAGCCCGGCGGTGCGCAACGCGTTCGCCGGCTGGTCCGCGACGCGCAGGATGAAGCGCTTCATCGTGTCGGGGAACAGCGCGTAGAGCGCGCCCTCGATCGCCAGCGCCAGCGCGATCGCCGCCAGCAGGTCGGTGCCCAGCATCGCCGTCCTATTCTTCGGGCCCGCCGCGCCTGCCGATCTTGCCGAAGAACCGGAAGAAGTCGCTGTCGGGCGAGAGCACCATCGTCGTGTCGTCGCTCTTGAGCGATTCGCGGTAGGCCTGCATCGAGCGGTAGAAGCGGAAGAACTCGGCGTCGCGGCCGAACCCGTCGGCCCAGATCAGCGTCGCTTCCTGGTCGCCCTCGCCGCGCGTGATCTCGGCGGTGCGCTGCGCCTCGGCGAGCAGCACCGTGCGCTCGCGGTCGGCGGCGGCGCGGATCTGCTGCGCCTTCTCGAAGCCCTGGGCGCGCGCCTCGCGCGCCTCGCGCTCGCGTTCGGAACGCATCCTGGCGTAGATCGCCTGCGCCGCCTCCTGCGGCAGGTCGGCGCGCCTCAACCGCACGTCGACGATCTCGAGCCCGAGGCGCTCGGCGGCGACGTTCACGTCCGACTGGATGTTGGCCATGATCTGCT
The DNA here is from genome assembly GCA_028820505.1 of Defluviicoccus sp. Classification (GTDB taxonomy): domain Bacteria; phylum Pseudomonadota; class Alphaproteobacteria; order MPNO01; family MPNO01; genus MPNO01. The sequence continues at coordinate 35,248 of JAPPIT010000022.1, read as the reverse complement.
CGCGCTCGTCGGACAGCACCTGGAGCAGGGTCACGTTGCCGAGCGCGCGCCGGAGGCTCGAATTGACCACCGAGGAGAGCCGCGATCTGGCGACCCCCTCGGATTGCACGGTCTGGAAGAACTTGAGCGGGTCGGCGATGCGGTAGCGCACATAGGCGTCGGCCTCCAGCCGCTTCTGGTCGGACAGGATCACCTGCTCGGCCGGCGGGTCGAACTCGAGGACCCGGCGCTCGTACTCGACCACGTTCTGGATGAACGGCAGCTTGAACTGCAGTCCGGGGGCCTGGATCACGCGCTTGGGCTCGCCGAACTGGAGGACCAGCACCTGCTTGGTCTGATGGACGGTGAACAGCGCGCTGAACGCGATGATGCCGAGCACGATGATCGCGATCCCGAGGATCGTAAGACGGGTCCGGCTCATTGCGCGGTCTCCTCTTGTGCGGTGGATTGCTGCGCGCGTTTCTGGATCTCGGGCAGCGGCAGGTAGGGCACCACCCCCGGCCCGCCCTGGGCCGACGAATCGATGATGACCTTGTTCATGCCGCGGAACACCTCTTCCAGCGTCTCCAGATAGATGCGCTGCGTGGTCACGTCCTTGGACGCCTGGTACGATTCCAGCACCTTGATGAAGCGCTCGGCCTCGCCTTTCGCCTTGTTGGTGATCTCCTCGCGATAGGCGTTGGCGTCCTGGATCATCTTCTCGGCCTCGCCGCGCGCCCTCGGCAGGATGTCGTTGCGGTAGGCCTCGGCCTCGTTCCGCAGCCGCTCCAGGTCGGCGCGGGCGCGCTGGACGTCGACGAAGGCGTCGATGACCGGCCCCGGCGGGTCGACCTTGAGCAGCTGCACCCGGCGCACCTCGATGCCCGCGCCGTAATCGTCGAGCAGCTGCTGCACCCGCGTCTGCGTGCCCTCCTCGATCTCGTTACGGCCTTCGGTGAGCGCCGACTGGATCGGGGTCTGGCCGATCACCTCGCGCATCGCGCTCTCGGCGGTCAGCTTCACCGTCGCTTCCGGGTTGCGGATGTTGAACAGGAACTTGCCGGCGTCCTTGATCACCCAGAACACGGTGAAGTCGATGTCGACGATGTTCTCGTCGCCGGTCAGCATCAGGCTCTCTTCCGCGATGTCGCGCACCGGCACGCCGCGCGTGGTCTCGCCCACGCTGCGCAGGCCGACCTCGATGCGGTTGACCCGGGTGACCTTGGGCGTCAGCACCGATTCGATCGGCCCCGGCAGGTGGTAGTTGAGCCCGGGCGGCGTGGTGCGGGTCCATTCGCCGAAGCGCAGCACCACGCCCTGCTCGTCCGGCTGCACCCGGTAGAACCCGCTCAGCAGCCACAGCGCGATCGCGCCGACGACCAGCAGGATCAGGCCGCGCCCGCCGCGCAGGCCGCCCGGCACCAGGCGCCGGAACCGGTCCTGGCCGCGCCGCAGCATGTCCTCGAAGTCGGGCGGCGGTCCGCCCGGCCCGCGTCCGCCGCCGCCTCCCCCGCTCGGGGGACGGCCCCACGGGCCCTGACCTCCGCCGAAGGGGCTGCCGCCCCCACCCTGCTGTTTCCATGGCATATCGGATCACCGTTCTGTTGCGCGCCGGACGCGGCCCCGGGCGCCCGCACCCCGCGGGATGCCCCGGACGCCCCCGCCGGCTATCATAGGGCAGGCGGGGCGTCGGCGCAGCCGCGACCTGATGCCCGCATATATGTCGCAAATCGGACGATAGACAATGCCGCAGTTGAACGAGGCCGCCATACGCGAGGCGCTGAAATCGGTCCGCGACCCCGACCGGGGCGCGGATATCGTGTCGCTCGGGATGATCTCGGGCCTCGTCGTCAAGCAGGGCAATGTCGGCTTTTCCATCGAGGTCGCGCCCGAGCGGGGGGCGGCGCTGGAGCCGCTCAGGAAAGAGGCCGAGCGCGCCGTCGCCGCGGTGCCCGGGGTGCTCTCGGTGACCGCCGTGCTCACCGCGCACTCGGAGAAGCCGCCGCCCGAGGCGCCGCGGCCCGCCGCACGCCAGTCGCCGCAGCAGCCGCTGATGCCGGGCGTGGAGCGGATCGTCGCCGTCGCCTCCGGCAAGGGCGGCGTCGGCAAGTCGACCACCGCGGTCAATCTCGCGCTCGCGCTCTCGGCGGCGGGCCGTTCGGTCGGCATTCTCGATGCCGACATATACGGACCCTCGCTGCCGACCATGCTCGGCATTACCGGGCGGCCGACCTCGCCCGACGGCAAGGTGCTCGACACGATGTCGGCATGGGGGCTGAAGGCGATGTCGATCGGCTTCCTGATCCCCGCCGATTCGCCGACCATCTGGCGCGGGCCGATGGTGATGGGCGCGCTGGAGCAGCTGATGCGCGACGTCGCCTGGGGCGCGCTCGACATCCTGATCGTCGACATGCCGCCCGGCACCGGCGACGTGCAGCTGACCATGGCGCAGCGCGTGCCGCTGGCCGGCGCGGTGATCGTGTCGACGCCGCAGGACCTCGCGCTGATCGACGCCCGCAAGGGGCTCAACATGTTCCGCAAGGTCGACATTCCGGTGCTCGGCGTGATCGAGAACATGAGCTATTTCGTCTGCCCGCATTGCGGCGGCCGGTCGGACGTGTTCACCCATGGCGGCGCCCGGCGCGCGGCGGAGGCGATGGGGGTCGACTTCCTCGGCGAGCTGCCGCTCGACATGTCGATCCGCGCGGGATCGGATTCCGGAAAGCCGATCGTCGCCACCGACCCGCAGGGCATGCACGCCGATGCCTACGGCGCGATCGCCGAGGCGGTCTGGGCGAAGGTCTCGGGCGGGGCGGTGAAGCCCGCGCCCAGCATCGTCATCCAGTAGGCATTTCGCGGACGTCCGATGACCGAAGCCGACATTCCGTTCCAGAAGGAGATGCGGTTCGATTACGGGCGGGCCGGGGCCGTGGCGCCCGGCGTCCGCCGAATCGTCTGCAACAACCCCGGCCCGTTCACCTTCCACGGCACCAACTCCTACGTGGTGGGGGAGGGCGAGGTCGCGGTGATCGACCCCGGCCCCGACGATGCCGACCATGTCGAGGCGCTGAGGCGCGCCGTCGCCGGCGAGACGGTCAGCCACGTCATCGTCACCCACACCCATATCGACCACTCGCCGGCGACCCGCGCCTTCGCCCGCGCGGTGGGCGCCCCCATCGTCGGCGCGCTGCCCGCCCCGCCGGCCGACGGCGAGCCGCCGATGGAAGCCGCCGACCGTGACTTCGAGCCCGACATCCACCTCGCCGACGGCGCGGCGATCGCCGGGCCGGGCTGGACGCTGACGCCGGTGTTCACGCCGGGCCACATGTCGAACCACCACTGCTTCGCGCTCGCCGAGGGCGGCATATTGTTCTCGGGCGACCACGTGATGGGGTGGAACACCACCATCGTCTCGCCGCCCGACGGCGACATGGGCGACTATCTGCGCTCGCTGGAGGTCTGCATCGCGCGCGAGGACGCGCTCTACCTCCCCGGCCACGGCCCGCCGATCGAGCGGCCCCGGCCGTTCGTCCGCGCCTATCTCAAGCACCGGCGGATGCGCGAGGGCCAGATCCTGCGCTGCCTCGAAGACGGGCAGGCGACGGTGCCCGAAATGGTGGGTCGCATGTACGCGCATTTGCCCGAGCGCATGCGCTGGGCCGCCGGCCGGTCGGTGCTCGCCCACCTCGAGCACATGGTCGAGACCGGCCGGATCGCCTGCGACGGCCCGCCCGCCGCCGGGGCGCGCTACCGGTTGCCGTGAGCGCGGGGCGGTAAGCACTCCCTACGTCCCCGCCGGCGCGGGCGACGCGTTGCGCGCTTCCTCCTCAGCCCGGGCGAGGGCCTCGGACACCCATTGCCGCAGGCCGGCTTCGTCGCGCTCGCGGCGCGCCCTGAGATAGTCCCCGACGGCGACCCGGCCCACTTTGAAATGCGGCATGAGCCGCCGCCGGCCTTCGCTCTCGTCCCAGGATGCGGCGGGTTCGTCGGCCTTTTCCGGGGTAGGAGAAAACAGGGCCGCCGCGCTCTCCGGCAGGTCCTTCGCGAGGTCGCGGAGGTAGCGCGCGAACGGTCCCCGGTCGTCGTCCCCGTCGGCATCGGCCCGGCCGAGGCGGCCGAAAATGTCGTTTTGGGCGATCGATCTCTCCTCCTTCCGGACCGCTTCGGCGACGGCCCGGCCGAGCCAGGGCGCCTTGTCCGCGAGCGCCCGCCCGGCGCTCTCCGCCTCCGCGCGCGCCGCGTCGAGGCGTTGCCGGCGCTCCGCCAGGCTCCGCTCGGCGGCGACGGCGAACAGCAGCGGCGCGGCCTCCGTCACGTCGCGCACGCCGACGCCGTAGCGTTCGGCGGCGAGACGGAACGCCGTGTCGACGCCGTCGCCGGAAATGCCGTCCGGCGCGCCGGAGCCGGCATCCGCCAGCGCGGGCCACCCGACCCCGAGCGTCGCGCACAGCGACTCGCGGTGGCGCGGGTGCAGCCGGCGCGACCGGCCGCGCTCCCACCGGCTTACCGTCTCCTTGCCGCATCCCAGCGCGTCGGCGAGCTGCGCCTGGGTCAGCCCGCGGCGTTCCCGGGCGGCCTTGAGCGCTGCCGGGTCGATGTCGTCGGCATCCGGCGTGTCGTCGTTCGTGTAGGCATTTGTCGTCCGCATGTCGTTCCTCCTTCGGTTGCGGTCGTCATTTCGCGTTGCGGAAATGTCTATCGGGGCCTCTCCCATGGCGGACGCGGCGCCGACCCGGCAAAATGCGCCGGCAGGGAGGGAGCCCATGTCCAATTTCAAGCAGCTCGGCATGTTCCAGTCGGAGCCGGAGGCCCCGGAAGACGCGCCGCCGCGCGCCTGCCCGGCGAGCGCGCTGGCCGCCGGGTTCGATCCGTTCTCCGAGACCTATCTCGCCGACCCCTACCCGTTCTTCGAGCGCGCGCGGGCCGAGGAGCCGGTGTTCCACAGCCCGGAGACCGGCTACTGGGTCGTCGCGCGCCACGACGACATCGTCGCCGTGTTCCGCGATCCCGAGACCTTCTCCGCGGCGCTCGCCCGCCACCCGGTGACGCCGCTCTGCCCGGAAGCCGCGAAGGTGCGCGACGGGCTCGACATCGCCATCGAGCCCTCGCTGGTCGACGAGGACCCGGAGACGCATCTCAGGCACCGCAAGATCTTCGGCGACGCCTTCACCCCCCGGCGGGTGGCCGAGATCGAGCCCCGCATCCGGGCGATCGTCACCCGCTATATCGACCGCTTCGCCGGCGACGGCGAGGCCGAGCTGGTCTCGCAGATGCTCTACGAGGTCCCGGCGCTCGCGATCTTCATCTTCCTCGGCGCCAGCGACGACGACGCGGTGTTCGTCAAGCGGCTCGGCTCGGCCCGCGCGGTGGTCAACTGGGGCCGGCCGGACGAGGACCAGCAGGTCGCGATGATGCGCGACATGGGCGAGCACTGGGCGTTCACGAAGGAGCTCGTCGACGCCGCGCTCGAGGACCCGGGCGACAACTATCTCGGCGACATGGTGCGGCTCCACCGCGAGGACCCGTCGCGCTTCACGGTGAACTATCTCACCAACGTCATGTTCCTCATGCAGTTCGCCGGCCACGAGACCACCACCCAGGCCTCGGCCAACGGGCTGAAGGCGCTGCTCGCCGACCGGGCGCAGTGGGAGCGCCTGTGCGCCGATTCCTCCCTGATCCCCAACGCGGTCGAGGAGATCCTGCGCTACGACACCTCGATCTTCGCCTGGCGCCGGATCGCGACGCGGGACGCCGAGATCGGCGGCGTCGCGGTCCCCGCCGGGGCGAAGATCCTGCTCCTGCTGGGCTCCGGCAACCGCGACGACGCGGCCTTCCCCGGCGGCGAGGCGTTCGACATCGCGCGCCCGGGCGCCAAGCGCCACCTCGCCTTCGGCAACGGCGCCCATTTCTGCATGGGCGCGCCGCTCGCCCGGCTCGAGATGCGCATCGTCCTGGAGGAGCTGACCCGCCGCCTCCCCCATATGCGGCTGGTGGACGGGCAGGCGTGGGAGTACATCCCGACGCTCACCTTCCGCGGCGTCCAGAAGCTCCGGGTGGAATGGGACACGGCCGGGACGCCGTCGCCGTAGACCGGCCCGGAAACGGAAGGGGCGCCGTCACCTCCGGCGCCCCCACTTCCCGACCATGGCAAATATGGGGTCGATCGCGTCCCCGGTCAAGCGGAAATATCGCAAAAAGAAAAATTTTTGGCGAATCGACCGCCCGCCCTTCGATAGGGGATTATATATCTGAGTGCCCTTGAGGCTCACGCCTCGGCGGGCTGAGCGTCTTTTTGCTCCCGGCGCAGCGCACCGCCGGCCAGCACCGCGCCCGCGAGTTCGTCGAGACTGGCGTCTATCACGATGACCTCTTCCATCTCGGCCTTCGTCGGCTGATGCTTGCTCGGTGGCTTCTGGCCGCCGGTCGATCGGGCTTTGGGCATGGTGTCCCGTCCTTCCGATTTCATTGTGCGCCCCCTCCGTTCATCACAAGAAGGCGATTTTACCCGCGTCGGTTCCCTCGCGACGGATCCGGAGTGCAAAGGCCGCCCCGAGCCCTTCCTTGCGAACCAGAACGACGAGATCGCCGATGAGGAAAACCGCCTGACAGTCCAGGCCCAGGTTCTTCGTTCCCACCGTCACCGTTCGGCACAGGGCCTTGCCGGCCCAGAGCCACATTCCCTTGATCTTCCTGTCTCCCGTTTCGCCCTCTATCTGACCGTCTCCAGAGTACGACACGATCGTGCGGTCGGCCGTCAGATCGCGGTCGGCGACGAGGTCCCGGAACTCTGCCTCGGTTGTCAGACGCTTGCCCTCGAACGCGGCTGCGGGGGTGGCCACCGTTATGAAGGCCGCGCAGAGCAGGGCAATGGCGAAGGTTCTGGTCATCGTCAGTCTCCCTTTTTTGGTCGGTCATCGTGACCTCCGTCCGTCGCTCTATATTAAGGTGATCGAGGATCGGTCTCGTCAATATCGGTCTCGTCAATAAGGCGCGGCAGCGTTCGGCGCGTCGCGCGGGAGAACCGCGACCGGGAGGGCGGGGTCTCGCTCCGCCTGTTCCACCGCGCGACGCCCGAGACGGAGACCAGCTGCCACTATTTCTGGTCGGTCGCCAACCGCAACCGCGCCGTCCACTCGCCCGAGGGCGAGCGGTTCTACCGGGACGTCTCCAAGGCGTTCCTGGAGGACAAGGCGATGATCGAGGCCCAGCAGCGGACGATCTCGCGCGACCCCGGTCGCGGGCTCCATTACCGCCGTCGCGACGAGGCGGTGGCGCTCGCCCGCCGCGCTCTGCACCGCCTGTCGGCCGCCGGGATGAGGTCGGCGGCGGAGTAGCGATTTTCCCCGAAATACCGGTCTCCGGCTGGCGCGGCCCCCGGGGCGGGTGCTAGGGTTCCCCAAGCCGCCGCGGTCCCGGCTCTCCTGGCGCGGAAGGGGTATGCGATGGGCGACGTGATCCACCTCGACCGGTACCGGAAGAAGCGGGCGCGGCTCGCCCGCAAGAACGCGGCGGCGGAGAACCGCGCGCGCCACGGCCGCTCGAAGCAGGAGAAGGAAGCCGCCCGCCGCCGCCAGGAGCGCGAGGCGACGCGGCTCGACGCCAGGCTTCTGGAAGACAAGACCGACCGCGAGGGCGGACCGACGCAGGGGTGAGGGCCGGTTCCGTCTGTCGGACACTCCGTTTCGTCATGGTCGGCGAAGGCCGACCATCCACGAGTTTTTTCGGCGGTTCGGACAAGAAAGCAACAACAAAAGAAAAGCGTGGATGGTCGGCCTTCGCCGACCATGACGGGGAGGAGCTATAGCGGTTCCGGGCGAGCGATGTAGGGCTCAACCCGCCGGCGGCGGATCGACGATCTTTCCCGGGTTCATCAGGTTGGCGGGGTCGAGCGCCTGCTTGATGGCGCGCATTACCGACACCCCTTCGCCGTGCTCGCCGGTTCGTTTCGCATCACCGCCGCTCGCGAATGCGCGAATCTTCGACGATCCAGAGCCGGCCGGCGAGCGTCGCGCCGGCGAGCACATCGAGCAGCCGTGCTCCGAGCCTCAGGATTCGGTCGCGGGACTGGGTGTTCGGTCGAAACACGACAAGTCCGGGATAGGCGTTGGGCGGATATGTCCGGATGTCGGCAAAATCCGTATCGAGCGTCACGATCGCCCGGTTTTCGCGCCTGCAGACCGATGCAAGGTCCGAATCCCGCGCTCCCTTGAGGTTCTGGTCGAGCGCCGTCGCCGCGTCGTGCCCGGCCGCGCGAAACAGGTCCGCCAGATCGACGGGAAGGTTCTCGTCCAGCTTGAACCGCACGCCGGTTTCCTATTGCGGCAAGGCGACGACCCGTTCGTTGGCCAGGGCCGCGGCATAGGAGAGCGCCGCGCGCACCGCATCGCGGGAAACCGATGGATAGCTCCTTGCGATGTCGTCCGCGCTCATGCCGGCCGCCAGATTGTCGAGCACCGTCGTCACCAGGACGCGCGTGCCGGAAATGCATGCCTTGCCGTGGCAGATTTCCGGATCCACGGTGATGTGATCGCGCCAGTTCACGATTTTTCCTTCCTCACCCCGGCGGATCGACGATCTTTCCCGGGTTCATCAGGTTGGCGGGGTCGAGCGCCTGCTTGATCGCGCGCATCACCGAGACCCCTTCGCCGTGCTCGGCGGCGAGGTACTTCTTCTTGCCGTAGCCGACGCCGTGCTCGCCGGTGCAGGTGCCGCCCATCGCGAGCGCGCGTGCGATCAGGCGCTCGTTGACCCCCGTCGCGGCGGCGAGCTCGGCCTCGTCGTCGGGATCGAGCACGAAGTCGATGTGGAAATTGCCGTCCCCGACATGGCCCACGATGGGCGCCAGCAGGTCGGTCGCGGCGATGTCGCGGCGGGTCTCGGCGATGCACTCGGCGAGCCGCGAGATCGGCACGCACACGTCGGTGGGCCAGGCGCGGCAGCCCGGGCGGAGCGCCATGTTGGCGTAGTGCGCGTCGTGGCGCGCCTGCCAGAGCGCGTTCCGGTCCTCCTGCCGGGCGGACCATTCGAACCCGGTGCCGCCGTTGTCGGCGGCGATGGATTCGGCGGTCTCCGCCTGCTCGGCGACCGAGGACTCGCTGCCGTGGAACTCGAAGAACAGGACCGGCCGTTCGGGCAGATCGGTCTTCGACCAGCGGTTGATGGCGGCGATCTGCACCTCGTCGGCAAGCTCGATGCGCGCCACCGGCACGCCCGACTGGATGATCGCGATGCAGGTCTCGACCGCGTCGTCGACGCCCGGGAAGGCGCAGACCGCGGACGAGACCGCCTCCGGGATGCCGGAGAGGCGGAGCGTCACCTCGACGATCACGCCGAGCGTCCCTTCCGAGCCGACGAAGAGCCGGGTCAGGTCGTAGCCCGCCGAGGACTTGCGCGCCCGGGTTCCGGTGCGGATCGTCCGCCCGTCGGCCAGCACGACCGTCAGCCCCAGCACGTTGTCGCGCATCGTGCCGTAGCGCACCGCGTTGGTGCCCGAGGCGCGCGTCGCGGCCATGCCGCCGATGGTCGCGTCCGCGCCCGGGTCGATCGGGAAGAACAGGCCGGTATCGCGGAGATGGGCGTTGAGCTGCTTGCGCGTCACCCCCGGCTCGACCCGGACGTCGAGGTCGGCGGCGTTGACCTCGATCACGCGGTTCATCCGCGACATGTCGATCGAGACCCCGCCCTGGAGCGCGGCGACATGGCCCTCGAGCGAGGTGCCGACGCCGAACGGGATCATCGGCGTTTCGTGCTCGCGGCAGAGCCCGACGACGGCGACCACCTCGTCGACCGACTCGGGGAACACGACGATGTCCGGCGGGAAGGGGCGGTGGTGCGACTCGTCGCGCCCGTGCCCCTCGCGCACCACCGGTGAGGTCGAGACCCGCTCTCCGAGGCGTTCGCGGAGCCGGTCGGCAAGGCCGTCGATGGCGAGCGTCGTAGCCATGGGGTTTCTCCCGTCAGACCCGGGTCGATTCCGCGGTGCGGTCGCCCACGAACATGCAGCCCGGCATGTGGGTGATCGCGAGCGAGGGCCGCGCGTTGAGGATCGCCTCCTGCGGCGTCACCCCGCAGGCCCAGAAGACCGGGATCTGGTCGTCGTCGACGGTCACCGGCCTGCCGTATTCTGGCGCGGCGATGTCGCGGATGCCGAGCGCCGCCGGATCGCCGCGGTGGACCGGCCCGCCATGCGCCATCGGGTAGCGGGCGGTGATCTCCTCCGCCCGGTCGGCGTCTTCCGGCGTGAAGGGGCGCATCGAGACCACCATCGGGCCCTCGAAGGCGCCGGCCGGAACGGTCGCGCGGCCGGTGCGGTACATCGGGACGTAGCCGGTCTCCGCGATGTGGCGGATCTCGAGCCCCGCGCCCTGCAGCGCCGCCTCGGCGATGAACGAGCAGCCGAGCAGGAAGGTCACCAGATCGTCGCGCCAGAGACCGGTTATCTCGGTCGGCTCGGCGGCGCAGTCGCCGTTGCGGAACACGCGGTAGCGCGGCAGGTCGGTGCGGATGTCGGCGCCCGGCGCGGTCCGGCGCGGCACCGGATCGCCCCGGTCGAGGATCTCCAGCACCGGGCAGGGGCGCGGGTTGCGCTCGCAATAGGCGGCGAAGTCCTCCGCCTCGGCCGCCGGCAGGATCACCATGTTGGCCTGGACGTACCCCGCCGCGTGGCCCGAGGTCGGCCCGCTATAGAGCCCGTCGCGGCACAGAAGGCGAAGCTCCTCCGGATCGGCGATGGTGTCGATGGTGGCGCTCAAGGCAGGCTGGCTCCGTCCGGTCCCCGGTCAGGATAGCCGCCGCCCGCGCGGCGCGGAAGCGTCCCGGTCGGGCGTCCGTATCCCCTCTTGTCACCCCGGACTTGTTCCGGGGTCCAGAATGTCGGGCACCGTCCTCGCCCGGCTTCCCCCGGAACGGGGTCCGGGGCAGGCCTGGACCCCGGATCAAGTCCGGGGTGACAGCAGGGGGCGCGGAGATGTGTTCGCCGATGGGCGGGGACGATGTCGGGCGGGGCAGGCATCCTCCGGCACTTCTCTCCCGCCCGCCACGTCCCTCCGCCGCCTCGCCCGCTCCCGGCTCGCATCGCGATGCCGCAAGACATGGATGCCCGGAACAAGTCCGGGCATGACGACTTGGGAGCGCCGCGTCAATGCGCTCGAACGTCCCGAACGGGACGCTAGGCGATCGACACGTTCCACGCGCCGCAGACGTGGATCGTCTGGCCCGCGACGTAGCGCCCTTCCGGTCCGCAGAGATGGCGCACCATGGCGGCGATTTCCTCGACGGTTCCCATCCGGCCCATCGGGGTCGGGTTCTCCCGGAAATGATCCGGCACGTGCCCGGCGACCTCGTAATTGTCGATGCTGCCGGGCGAGACGCAGTTGACGTTGATGTTGTGCGGCGCGAGCTCGACCGCGAGCGCCGCGCTCATCCCGGCGAGCCCCGCCTTCGCGGCCGCGACCGCCGATCGGTTCCTGACCCCGCGATGGCCCGACACCCCGCCGATATTGACGATCGACCCGCCGCCGGCGGCGATCAGGTGCGGGACCGCTTCGCGGATGCACAGGAAGGCCGAGTCGACCGTATTGGCCTGGACGTCGCGCCATTCCTCGTAGCCGGTCTCCACCACCGGTTTGGCGATCCGGTGCGAGACGTTGTTGACCAGGATGTCGAGCCGGCCGAAGGCGGAGACGGCCGCCTCGATCAACCCCTGCGCCCGGTCGGGAACGCTGACATCGGCGAGATGAACGCGGGCCCTGCCGCCGGCGTCCTCGACCGCGCGCGCGACCTCATCCGCGGCCCCGGCCGACTTCCTTCCGTTGACCACCACGGACGCGCCGGCGTCGGCGAAGGCAAGCGCGGTCGCGCGCCCGATTCCGCGCACGCTTCCGGTGACGATGGCGACCTTCGACTCGAGCTCGCGCCGGCTCATGACCGTTCCTCGTCCATGGGTTCGCAACGGCCCAGAATACCGCGATAACCCGCATTTCTCACCAGTGTCACGGCCTGCGTCGCGTCCAGGCGCCCGCCCGTCAGGAGCGGGCCGAAGAGCGTAGCGGGGACTACGGTCGAGGCCCGCGACGCAGCGGGCGGGCGCCTGGGCGCGACCCTTCGGGCGGCGCTGTCCGGCCGACAGGGTGCGTCGCGCCGCTTGCCCGATGTCCCCGCATCGCGCCGCGCGGCTCTCCTGCCCTGTCGGCCGGACAGCGCCGCGCAGGCCATGACCCTGGTGAGAAATGCGGGTTAAGATCGTCGCGGACAAAACGGGGGACGGACCATGCCGATGGCGCGGGTCGGCGATATCGGACTCAACTACCGGATCGACGGGCCGGACGGCGCGCCCTGGGTCACGTTTACCACCGGGATGACCAACGATCTCACGATGTGGGACCCGCACGTGGCGGCGCTCTCGGCGACGCACCGCCTGCTCCGCTTCGACAGCCGCGGCCACGGCGCCAGCGACACGACGCCCCCGCCGTATACGCTCGACATGCTGGTCGGCGACATCGTGGGTCTGTGGGACGCGCTCGGGATCGAACGCTCCGTCCTGGTCGGCATCGGGCTCGGCGGCGTGGTCTCGATCGGGCTCGCGCTGGAACACGGCGACCGGCTCGACGCGCTGGTTCCGGTGGCCTGCCGGTCCGAGCCGGTGCCGCAATACCGCGCGATCTGGCCGCCGATGATCGAGCGCGCGAAGGAAGGCGGCATCGAGGCCATCGCGGACACGACGGCGGAGCGCTGGTTCCCGGAGGCCTTCCGCGCCGCCAACCCGGACGTCATGAAGAAGATCCGCGCGATGATCGTCAGGACGTCGGTCGACGGCTATCTCGGCTGCATCGCGGCGCTGCTCACGATGGACTACACCGCGGGGCTGCCGAGCATCGACGTGCCGACGCTGACGGTCTCGGGCGCGGAGGACCATGTCGGCGCGCCGCCGGAGGTAATGCAGGCGATGGCCGATGCGATCCCCGGCGCGCGTCACGTCTCGCTGCCCGGGGCGGGCCACATCTGCACCGTCGCCAATCCGGGCGCCTTCGACGAGGCGCTCATCGCGTTTCTCAGCGAGCAGAAAGGATAGCCCGCATGTTCAAGGCCATGAATCCGGAAGGCGTCTGCCCGCCCTTCCGCCATTACGTCCATTCGATCGAGGTGCCCCCCAACGCGCGCTGGCTGGTGATGGCGGGCCAGGTCGGCACGCTGCCCGACGGCACCATCCCGGAGGGGGTGGAGGCCCAGACCGAGGCGGCGTGGAACAACGTCGTCAAGATCCTCGAAGCCAACGGGATGGGCATCGAGGACATCGTGATGGTCACCCAGTACCTCACACAAGTCGGGGACCGGGACGCCCACATGGCGATCCGCGACCGGTTCCTCGGCGACCACAAGCCCGCGTCGACGCTGCTCTACGTCTCGGCGCTGGCCCAGCCGGAAATGGTCGTCGAGGTGGAGATCAAGGCCGCGCAAGCCGTCGGCTGAGTCCGCGCTCCGGCCTCGCCGCATGGCGCCGGCGGTCTCGCCCGTCGTCCTGATCGGCGCGTTCTGTCTCGCGCTGACCGGCGTCAACCTGTCCTTCATGGTGGTGGCCGCGCTGCTGCCGACCCTGATCGAGGCCTGGTCGCTCAGCGAAATCGAGGCGGGCTGGCTCGGCGGCATCTTTTTCGCGGGCTACATCGCGACCGTCCCGCTGCTTTCGAGCCTCGCCGACCGGATCGATCCGAGGCGGATCTATCTCGCATCCGCCCTGATCGGGATGGCCGCCTCGTTCGGTTTCGCGGTCCTCGCGGACGGGTTCTGGTCGGCCCTTTTCTGGCGGTTCCTGGCGGGCGTCGGGCTCGCCGGCACCTACATGCCGGGGCTGAAGGCGATGAGCGACAACGTGCCCGGGGCGATGCGCTCGCGCGCGTCGGGCTATTACGCATCCGTGTTCGCCATCGGCTCGGCGCTCTCCTTCATCGTCGGCGGCGAGGCGGCGGCGGGCTGGGGATGGCGCTGGGCGTTCGTCGTGGCCGGGTTGGGCTTCGCGCTCGCGTTCGCCCTGGTCTTTCTCGTCCTGCCCCGCCGGGCGCCGGACGCGCGCGCGGCGCCCAGCCCGTTCGACGTCCGGCCGGTCTTCGCGAACCGGAGCGTCATGGCCTATGTGCTCGCGAATTTCGGCGGGCTGTTCGAGTCGGTGGGGCTCCGGACCTGGCTCGTCCCCTATCTGGTGTTCCTCCTGAATCGCCCGGGCGAGCAGCCCGCCCTCCTCTCGCCGACCACGATCGCCGCCGGCATCGCCTTCATCGGCGTCGCCGGAGCGGTCGCCATATCGGAGCTCGGCGAGCGCTTCGGCATCCGGGCCGTCCTGATCGGAACCTCGATCGTTTCCTTCGCCGTCGCCATCGCGACCGGAGCGGCGGTCGGGCTGGACCACTGGACGGTCGTCGCCTTGCTCGTCGCCTGCGCGGTGCTGAACTACGGCCGCACCGGCCCGACGACGACGGGCGCGCTGCTCAACGCCGACCCGAAGCTGCAGGGGACGACGATGGGGATCTTCGCCTTCATCGGATTCGCGGGCGCCCTGGTCGGGCCGGTCGCCTTCGGCACGGCGCTCGAAGCCGCCGGGGGCCGGGACGATCCGGCCGCCTGGATCTGGGGCTTCGCCGCGGTCGCGACGGGCGCGGCGATGACCGCCGGCGCGGTCGCCGCGCTGGCGCGCGGGCGGGGGTGAGGGCCGGTCGAAATGACGGGTGGCGGGGACCGGGCCCGATGCGCAAACTGCGCGAAGGAGGAACGATGACCGATCCGGTAGCAGTTGTCGTCGGCGCGGGGGATGCGACCGGCGGCGCGGTGGCGCGGCGGTTCGCGCGCGGCGGCTACGTCACGTGCCCGGTCCGGCGCAAGCGCGAGAGCCTGGACGGCCTCGTGGCGCAGATCGAGGCCGAGGGCGGGACCGTCCATCCGTTCGGCGTCGATGCGCGCAGCGAGGACGCCGTGGCCGCGATGTTCGACGAGATCGAGGCCGGTATCGGCCCGGTCGAGGTCGCGGTCTTCAACATCGGCGCCAACGCGCCGGGCAGCATCCTGGAGGAAACCGCCAGGCGCTATTTCAAGATGTGGGAGCTCTCCTGCTTCGCGGGGTTCCTGACCGGGCGCGAGGCGGCGCGGCGGATGACGCCCCGCGAACGCGGCACCATCATCTTCACCGGCGCGACCGCGAGCATGCGGGGCCGCGCCCGGTTCGCCGGCTTCGCCGGCGCCAAGCACGCGCTCCGCGCGCTCGCCCAGAGCATGGCGCGCGAGCTCGCGCCGAAGAACATCCACGTCGCGCACGTCGTCGTCGACGGGGCGATCGACACCGAGTTCATCCGCTCCAACTTCCCCGACCGCTATGCGCTCAAGGAACAGGACGGAATCGTGAACCCCGACCACATCGCCGAGATATACTGGCAGCTGCACGTCCAGCCGCGCGATGCCTGGACCTTCGAGATGGACCTCAGACCCTGGATGGAACCCTGGTAGGACAATGACGGCACAGGTTGAATTCCACTTCGATTTCGGCAGCCCCAACGCCTATCTCAGCCATTGCGTCATCCCGGAGATCGAGCGCCGCACCGGGGCGAGCTTCGCCTACGTGCCGGTGCTGCTGGGCGGCGTGTTCAAGCTCACCAACAACCGCCCGCCGATGGACCAGACGGCGGGCGTCAGGAACAAGCCGGAATACGCGCGGATCGAGACCGACCGCTTCATCCGCCGCCACCGGATCGACCGCTACAGCTGGAACCCGAACTTCCCGGTCAACACGCTCCGCATCATGCGCGGCGCGGTCGCGGCCGGGATGGAAGGCTGGCTCGACCGCTACGTCGCCTCGGTCTTCCGCCACATGTGGGAAGAGCCGAAGAAGATGGACGAGCCGGAGGTCATCGTTTCCGCGCTTGCCGAAGACGGTATCGACGGCGCTGCGCTCTTGGAACGGACCGGGGACCGGGCGGTCAAGGACAGGCTGCTCGCCAACACCGAGGCCTCGGTGGCGCGCGGCACCTTCGGCAGCCCGACCTTCTATGTCGGCAACGAGATCTTCTTCGGCAAGGACCGGCTGGGCGATGTGGAGGCGGAGATCGCCGAAGCGTCGCGATAGGAGACCGATCATGGATGCGAACCCCGACACCCCGACCCGGCCTTCCGTCCACGGCCTCGACCATTCCGCCTATCGCTGCCGCGACGCGGAGGAGACCCGGGCCTTCTACGAGGACGTCGTCGGCTTTCCGCTGACGCTCGCGCTCCACATCGACCGGCACCCGACGACGGGCGAGCCGGTCGATTACCTGCATATCTTCTTCGACATCGGCGGCGGCGACCCGGACAAGCCGTCCTATATCGCCTTCTTCGAGGTGGTCGACCATCCCGGCGACGATCCGGAAGAGCTCTTCAAGCGGCGCTGGGGCATGGACCTCCACTTCGCCATGCGGGTCGCGGACCATGCCGCGCTGGGTGCCTGGAAGGACCGGCTGGAGAGCAGGGACGTCGACGTCGAGGGACCCGTCGACCACGGCATATGCCGCTCGATCTATTTCCACGACCCGAACGGCTACCGCCTGGAGTTCGCCTCGATGGAGGCGAAGGAGGAGGAAGTCTTCGACGCGCACGGCGCCAGGGCGCGCGAGCTGATGCGGAACTGGACGGAATGGAAGGCGTCGCGGGGACCGGCGGCCGCGACGGCGCCTAATCCACCGGCACGAACGCCGGGATGAGGCCGTCCTCGTATTCCCGGTAGGCGAGCCGGACCGCCATCCCGGTGCGCACGGACCCGACCGGGCAGTCGACGACGTTGCCCATCATGCGGACGCCCTCCTCGAGCTCGACGAGGGCGACCGCATAGGGAATTCGCGTCTTCCAGCCCTCATGCGCGCCGTGGGCGAAGCGGACGATGCTGTAGCTCCAGACCGTGCCCCTGCCGCAGACCGGGCGCCAGTCGAAATCGTCCGACCAGCATTCCGGGCAGACCGGGCGGGGGTAGAAGTGGAAGCGGCCGCAGGCGCCGCACCGGGGCAACGCCATCGCCCGCCGGTCGACGGACCGCCAGAACGGGCTCGCGCGGTCGATCGTCATGCGAGCCCCTTGCCGAGCAGCATCGCGCCGCAGATCGAGAAGATGTTGCCGTTGCCCGAGACCGCCGCGATCTCGGCGTCCTTCACCTGGCGCGGTCCGGAATCGCCGCGCAGCTGGCGCACCGCCTCGAGCACGTGCAGCATGCCGCCGACATGGCCCTGGGAAAGCAGCCCGCCATGCGGGTTGACCGGGAGCGCGCCGTCGAAGCCGAGCCCGCCCTCGGCCGCGAACCGCCCGCATTCTCCCGCGCCGCAGAAGCCCAGCGCCTCCACGGTGATCGAGACCGACGCGGTGAAGCCGTCATGCACGGTCAGCAGATCGACGTCCTGCGGCGCGAGGCCCGCTTCGGCGAAGGCGCGGCGCCCGGCCTCCGCCATGCCGAGCTCCGGGATGTCGGGGGTGAGGCTGACGATCTTGTGCGTCGCCTGCGATCCCGCGCCGAGATAGGAGACCGGCGTTACGTCCAATTCCCGCGCGACGCGGCGCGAGACGATCACGAACGCGCCCGCGCCGTCGACCACCGGCGAGCAGTCGAGCCGGCGGAAAGGCTCCGCGATCCACGGCGAGGCGCGGTAGTCCTCGACGGTAATCGGCTTCCGGTAGGCCGCGTTGTCGTTGAGCATGGCGTGGCGGCGCGCGGTCAGCGCGATCGGCGCGAACGCCTCCTCCGGCTCCAGCCCGTGGAGGTCGAGATAGCGCCTGGCCAGCAGCGCGTAGGAAACCACGATCGAGGAGCCGAAAATCTCCTCGAACTCCTCCGCGCCGGTCGTCATCTGCGCGACATAGCCGTGGGTGCCCGGCGGCCGGTGGGTGGCCGCGTTGTCGCCGTAGACGCAGACCGCGATCTCCAGCCGTCCGGCGTCGATCGCCGCCATCGCGTTCTGGATCATCGCGATAAAGGCGACCGTGCCGCCGACATCGACGATTTCGGCGAGCCGCGGCGTGAGCCCGAGATATTCGACGACGCCGAGCCCGTGGAGCTGGGTCGGCTGGATGTAGGAGCCGAGCGCGTAGACGCCGTCGACCCGCGCCTTGTCGATGCGGGCGTCGGCGAGCGCCCTGCGCACCGCCTCGCATTGCAGGTCCAGCGCGCTGCGGCCGGGGTGCTTGCCGACCCTCGTCTCGCCGATGCCGACGATGACCGCGCCTTCCCTCATCGGCGAACTATAGCCACGCCCGGCCGGCCGCTATAGTGCGCCGGCAAGTGCGAAGAGGGTGCGGATGTACATAAACGGCGATTGGGAGCGGGGGTCCGCCGACGCGAGCTTCGCGGTGCTCAACCCGGCCGACGGGTCGGTGATCGCGCACGTCCCCGACGGCGGCGCCGAGCGCGCCCGGGCGGCGATCGACGCGGCGGCGGACGCCTTCCCGGCGTGGCGCGCGACGACGGCCTACGAGCGCGCGGCCATCCTGATGAAGGCGCACGCGCTGATGCTGGAGCGCCGCGAGAAGATCGCCCGGACGATGACCGAGGAGCAGGGAAAGCCGCTCCGCGCCGCCAACACGGAAGTCCGATACGCCGCCGATTTCCTGGTCTGGTTCGCCGAGGAGGCGAAGCGGGTCTACGGCGAGACGATCCCGTCGGCGCGCCCCGACCAGCGGTTCATGGTGCTGCACCAGCCGGTCGGCGTCGTGGCCGCGATCACCCCCTGGAACTACCCGATCTCGATGATCACGCGGAAGCTCGGCCCGGCGCTCGCGGCGGGCTGCACGGTGGTGCTGAAACCGGCCGAGGCGACGCCGCTGACGGCGGTCGAGACCTTCCGCGTGTTCGAGGACGCCGGGTTCCCGAACGGCGTGGTCAACCTGGTGACCGCCCGGGACCCGGCGCCGGTGGGGGAGGAATTCGTCGCCAACCCCAAGGTCCGGAAGCTCACCTTCACCGGGTCCACCGCCGTCGGCAAGATGCTGGCGGGCCGGGCTGCGGGGAACATGAAGCGCGTCTCCTGCGAGCTCGGCGGGCACGCCCCGTTCATCGTGCTCGGCGACGCCGATCCGGTGCATGCCGCGAAGGGGCTGCAGCTCGTCAAGTTCCTCAACACCGGCCAGGCCTGCATCAGCCCCAACCGGGTCTACGTGCACCGCGACGGCGCGGATGCGTTCCTCGAGACCCTCACCGGCCGCGTCGCGAAGATGAAGGCCGGCAGCGGGTTCGAGGACGGGGTGACCATCGGCCCGCTGGTCGACGAGGCGGCGGTCGCCAAGGTCGAGGCGCAGGTCGACGATGCCGTGGCCAAGGGCGCGACCGTCCTTTGCGGCGGCAAGCGGCTGACCGGGAACGGGCTCGACAAGGGCAACTTCTATGCCCCCACCGTGCTCGACGGCGTCACGCCCGACATGCGGATCTACCGCGAGGAGACGTTCGGCCCGGTCGCCGCCGTGGTCCGCTTCGACGACGGGGACGACATCCTGGCGATGGCGAACGACACCCATTACGGGCTCGCCGCCTATATCTACAGCCAGAACCTCGCCCGGACGATGCGGCTCCTGGAGGGGCTCGATTTCGGCATCGTCGGCATCAACGACATCAACCCGGCATCGGCGGCGGCGCCGTTCGGCGGGATGAAGGACTCGGGCCTCGGCCGCGAGGGCAGCCGCGAGGGGATCGCGGAGTATCTCGAGACCAAGGTCGCCGGGTTCAGCATCTGAGAGGGAAGCGATGCGCCCCGATTGGGAAATCGCGGTCATCGGCGCGGGGCTCGGCGGGCTGGTCGCCGCGGCGCTCCTGGAACGGCGCGGCTTTCGCGTCCGCGTCTACGAGCAGGCGCCCGCCTTCGAGCGGCTCGGCGCGGGCATCAACCTCAGCCCCAACACGATGAAGGTGCTGCGCGCCGCCGGCGTCGAGGCGCAGCTGCTGGAAATCGGGCTCCGGCCGGAATACTGGATCAGCCGCAGGTTCGACACCGGCGAGACCATGTTCCGCTACGACATGCGCGACGCCTGCGAGGCGGCGTTCGGCGCCTGCTACATGGTCATCCACCGCGGCGACTTCCACGAGATCCTGACCGGGAACGTCGCCCCCGGCACCATCGCGTTCGGCAAGAAGCTGGTCGCGCTGGAGCGGAAAGGCGACCCCGTCTCGCTCGAATTCGAGGACGGCAGCCGGGCCCGGGCGGATATCGTGATCGGCGCCGACGGCATCGATTCGACGGTGCGCGAGGCGCTGCTCGGCCCCGAGCTGCCGGTCTATTCGGGCTATGTCGGGCATCGCTGCATCATTCCCGCCGACAGGCTCGGCGACCTCGCCCCCGCCGACGTCAGCAAGTGGTGGTCCGACGACGCGCACCGGGACACCCACATGGTGGTCTACTATCTCGACCGGAACCGCGACGAGATCTACTTCGTCACCGGCGTGCCGCAGCCGGAATGGGATTACGGCTTCTCCCACGTCGATGCCGATTACGACGAGCTGCGCGCGGCGTTCGCCGACTTCCACCCGGAAATCCACACCCTGATCGACATTTCGAGCGGCGCGACCAAGTGGCCGCTGTTCGACCGGGAGCCGCTGCCGCTCTGGAGCGACGGGCGGCTGGTGCTGATCGGCGACGCCTGCCACCCGATGAAGCCCCATATGGGGCAGGGCGCGGCGATGGCGATCGAGGACGCGGCGATCCTGGTCCGCTGCCTGGAGCGTTGCGGCGAGGATCATGCCGCCGCCTTCGCCCTCTACGAGGCGAGCCGCAAGGGGCGCTGCGAGGCGGTCCAGCAGGGCTCGCGCGACAACAGGTGGCTCAGGAACCCGATGGACCCCGCCTGGGTGTTCTCCTACGACGCGACGACGGTCCCGCTCGGCGGGTGAGGCGTTCTCTCCACCCGTCGTTCACGTCTGCGGCCATTGCTGGGCTGCGTGCAGCACTCGAAGGATAGTGACGGTATCGGCGTCCTCCGCGTAGACAACGATGTAGTTGGAACGCACGACCATTTCGCGGGTGCCTTCCACGCGGCCGACCCGGTAGAGCCGTGGGCGCTCCCGCAATCGCGATACCTTGGCCTCGATTTCGTCCTTCAAGGCTTGGGCGGCGTCGGGATTGTTGTCGGAAATGTAGTCGACGATCGCCAGTAGATCGGCGGCCGCCGTGGCTTTCCATTCAAGACGGAGCACGGCGCTTTCGGTCGATCAGCGCCTGCGCATCGCTCATCGCCCGTTCGTGCGGAACGGCGGGATGGCGATCGTCCAGAGCCTCGCGCACCCTGGTGCGAAACCATGCGTCATGAGCTTCGGGGTCGGCGGTCAGGCCGGTCGGCAACCTTCCCTCCGCGGCGACGCGGGTCAGGAGGATGTGCACGGCGTCGGAGAGCGTCAGGCCCGCTTCGGCCAGCGTGTCCGCCGCCTTGGCCTTTAGTTTCTCGTCCACGCGGACATGGAGCACCGAGGTCTGTGCTGGCATAGGACACGCTCCCGTCTGGCGACGATATGTACTTCAAGCGAAACACGTCAAGGCCGCCGACCCCTACCCGTAAAACCCCCAGAACACCTTGTCGTAGCCCGGCGCGCGGGGTTCGGGCCATTCGCCGTAATAGGCGACGATACGGTCCTTCGGCTTGCGCTTGCGCCACTCGGCGACGAAGCGGTCGAAGGGCCTGGCCTTTTTCAGCCGTTCGCGGCGCATGGCCGCCCTTTTCCTTTCCGTCGCCGCGCGGTCGATCCGCCCCGTCGCGGCGTCGATGACCGCACCGTACACCCCCTCGGCCACGTAGCCGTCGATCATCCTGTCGTCGAGGTCCTTCTGGATGTCGTCCGGGTCGCGCTCCAGCACGTCGCCGTACCCGCCGCCGCCGCCCATGGTGAAGATCATCAGATCGCCTTCCTCGAACTTCTCGGTCGGCTGGCCCGAGGACTCCAGCCGGTACGAGCCTTCCACGCTCTGCTTCGCGATCAGGTCGGCCATTTCGAGGTCCACGTCCTCGCCCGCCGCCGCCTTGTCGAGCAGGTCGGAGCCCTCGATGACGATGCGCGGGTTGGGCGGGCCCATATAGCCGCCCATGATGCCGGGGTTGTGGCTGATCTTGTCGGCGCTGCCCCACGAGTTGAGGAAGCAGCCCGGGTCGCCGCAGGCGGTCGAGATCTCGACCAGCGAGGCGCCGCCGCGGAACTTGCCGTAGCCGTGGTTGTTGCGGTCGATGGCGCGGCTCAGCACGAAATGGGGCAGGCGGGAATCCATGTCCTCGGTCTCGCCGGCATCGGTGAACGGCCCCCAGAAGAAGCCGATCGCGCTCTCCCCGTCGCCGTCGAAGCGCCCGCCCTGCCCGGCCGCGTTGCAGGTGCCGGTGATGTTGGCCGAGTTGTAGCCGCGCCGGTTCTCGCCCGCGAAGGTGAACACGTTCTGGTTCCTGGAATGCGGCGCCTGGACGGCGACGCGGTAGGGGCTCGCGAACAGCGCCTTCGATCCCAGCACGTGGCAGCCGTTGGTGACGCAGGCGGCGATCGAGGTCCCCATGCCGTGCGCGATCTCGTCGGTCGCGTTGGCGATCGACGGCCCCTCGACCAGGTAACGGCAGGTCTCCAGCAGCCCGGCGTTGGGCGGGATGCCGCGGAAGAAATAGGAGAACAGGTAGACCGCCGTCGCCGCGCGGACGAGATGCCAGGTCCCGTGCATCGGCCCGAGCCGGTTCTCCGGCGAGACCCCCTGGACCAGCAGGGTGAGCGAATCGTCCTCCTTGAACAGGGTGACGGGGATCCGGGTCAGCCCGAGGCTGCCGCCGATATCGTCGTCGTTGAACATCACCGCGCGGAACACGCCGTCGTTGATCTGGCGCAGCCGGCCGCGCGCGGCCTGCTCGGCCCGCGTCAGGATCGTCCGCATCCCGCCGACGACGTGCTCGACGCCGCGGCGCTCGATCTCGCGGACGATGCGCCGGTGCATCTGGAACAGGGTGGCGACGCGCGAGCGCAGATCGGCCGAGAAGACGAACGGGTTTCTGACCTCGCCCGCCAGCATGTCGAGCATGTCCTGGTTGAGCCGGAAATTGTCGCCGATCCGCATCATCGGGACGTGGAAGCCTTCCTCGTAGCGGGTGCGCGCCTTGGCGTTGAACCCGCCCGGCGTCGGCGAGCCCGAATCGCCCTGGTGCCCGCCGCAGGTCACCCAGGCGACATGGGTGCCCTCGAAGAACACCGGCATCGCGGTGAACATGTCGAACGGGTGGACGCCGCCGCCGAGCTCGTCGTTGAAGAAGTAGATGTCGCCGTCCGCGAGCCCGACCGTCGGGTCCGGCTCGTAGTACTTCTTGGCGTATTTGAGCTGGGCGTTGTTGAGCATCGTGTGGAAATAGATGCCCGTCGCCACCACCGCCGGGTCGCCCGAGGCGGTGAAGATCCCGCAATTCATGTCGCCGGTCATGATCGCTTCGGAGATCGAGAGCGACATGTAGACGTCGCGCGCCTCTTCCGCGATGGCCGTCAGCTTGTGGAACAGGAGCTCGACGTCGATCTCGGCGACCGCGTCCATGCCGCGCCGCTCGAGCTCGGTGACCGGCTCGAGCCCGTGGGAGATCAACTCGGGATCGACGCCCGGGCGGCGCTCATAGGCGTCGCGCTCGTAGATCAGCCCCTCGCTCAGCGCCGCGTAGCGGTCGAACAGCGCGCCCATCGCCCCTCCGGTCGGGGCGCAGGCTAGAGCAACGCGGGCCCGGACGGAACCGTCGCCGCGCTGGACCCCGCTTTCACGCGCCTGTAACGAAGCGGTCACGCCGCTGCAACGCGCCCGGGCGATCGTTCCGCCGCACCGCAGCAGGAGAAACAGGAATGCCCCGAATTCCGACCGACGCCCATGCGCCGGAACCGCCCGGCAACAGCCCCGATCTTCGCGAGACGGGGACGGATTTCGAGCGTCTGGCGGAACGGGCGCTGTCCCGGCGCGGCTTCGTCGCCGGGGGCGTGACTTTCGGC
This sequence comes from Defluviicoccus sp., assembly GCA_028820505.1. Classification (GTDB taxonomy): domain Bacteria; phylum Pseudomonadota; class Alphaproteobacteria; order MPNO01; family MPNO01; genus MPNO01. The sequence goes on along the minus strand of JAPPIT010000022.1, from coordinate 11,304 downwards.
GCGGCCGCGTTCGTCGCGGCGGCGGGCGGGCCGAGACCGCTGGCGGCGCCCGCCAGCGACAGCCGCTTCGGGTTCGAGCCGGTCGCCGCGAACGTGCTGGACACCGTCACCGTGCCGAAGGGGTATCGCTGGCACGTCGTCGCCCGGTGGGGCGATCCGATGTGGTCGAACGCGGCGGAATTCGACCCGAAGACGCGCGGCACCGGCGCGAGCCAAGAACGCGCCTTCGGCGACAACAATGACGGGATGTCCCTGTTCACGAAGGGCGGCCGGAACGTGCTGGCGGTCAACAACGAATACGTGAACCGCAGGATCGCCTACCCCTCGGGCAAGCCGGAGAGCGCCGACGACGTGCGCAAGGGGAAGGCCGGGCACGGGGTCTCGGTCGTCGAGATCGCGGAGCGCGGCGGCGCCTGGTCGATCGTCAGGGACTCGCCCTACAACCGGCGGATCACCGCCGACACGCCGATGGAGATCTCCGGTCCGGCGCGCGGCCACGACCTGCTCAGGACCGCCGCCGATCCCAGGGGCGAACGCAGCCTCGGCACCTGGAGCGACTGCGGCAGCGGGCGCACGCCCTGGGGCACCTATCTCGCCTGCGAGGAGAACTTCAACGGCTATTTCTCGTCCAGCGACCCCGCGCTCCAGATCGGCCACGCCTTCGAGCGCTACGGCATCGGCCTCGAGGACTGGGGCTATGCGTGGGCGGCCGTCGACGAGCGGTTCGACATCGCGAAGCATCCCAACGAGCCCAACCGCGCCGGCTATATCGTCGAGATCGACCCGCTCGATCCCGCCTCGACGCCGAAGAAGCGGACCGCGCTGGGCCGCTTCAAGCACGAGAACGCGGAGCTCGTGCTCGCCGCCAACGGCCGGGTCGTGGTCTACATGGGCGACGACGAGCGCGGCGAGTTCCTGTACCGGTTCGTCTCCGACGGCCGCTACGTCGAGGGCGTCGACAACGCGGACCTGCTCGACTCCGGCAGGCTGTTCGCCGCGAAGTTCGCCGAAGGCGGGCGCGGCGAATGGGTCGAGCTCGCCCCGGAAACCACCGGCATGGCGTCGGCGGCCGAGATCCGCATCCACACCCGCATGGCCGCGTCCGCGGTGAAGGCGACGACGATGGACCGGCCCGAATGGGTCGCGGCGAACCCGAAGAAGGCCGAAATCTATTGCTGCCTCACCAACAACAAGAACCGCGGCAGGAAGCCCAACAAGGGCGGCGATCCGACCCCGGTCGGCGGCCCCAACCCGCGCGCCGGCAACCTCTACGGCCAGATCGTCCGCTGGCGCCCCGACGGCGGCGACCATCTCGCCGCCGGATTCGCCTGGGACCTCTACGCGGTCGCGGGCAATCCGGCGGTCCATTCGGACGCCAACGCGGGCTCGAGGAACGTGACCCCGGACAATATGTTCAACTCGCCCGACGGGCTCGCTTTCGACTCCAACGGGATGCTGTGGATCCAGACCGACGGGAATTACTCGAACGAGGACGGGTTCGCGGGCCAGGGCAACAACCAGATGCTGGTCGGAGACCCGGCGACCGGCGAGATCCGCCGCTTCATGGTCGGCCCGAAGGAGTGCGAGGTGACCGGGATCGCCTGGAGCCCCGACCGCAGGACCCTCTTCGTCGGCATCCAGCATCCGGGCGAGAAGGGCAACAGCCACTTCCCCGACGCGGGCGACAGCGTGCCGCGCTCGGCCGTCATCGCGATCGCGCGGGAGGATCGCGGGCCGATCGGTTAGGGGCGGCCCGTCGATAGGGGATTATATCGACTACTTGACAGCCGATCGCCGGACGCGGGTCGGCGCCAGTAACGCCGCCCTGTTGCGGCGGGCGCGGGAACCGCCAGCCTCCCCCCGTCATGGTCGGCGAAGGCCGACCATCCACGATTTGTTTTTCGTTTCCAGCGCCGCAAAAACTCGTGGATGGTCGGCCTTCGCCGACCATGACGGAGGAGGAACGGTGCGCCACGAACCGGATACGCCCCGGCGCTTCCCGGAACGCCTGTCGGCCTCGCGCCTGTCAAGTCGTCGATATAAGCCCCCTTCGATACGCGGCTTCGCCGCTTCTCGGGGTGAGGGTTTCTTTCTTTTCTCCTCATCCCGAGCAGGCGCGTCAGCGCCGTATCGAGGGACCGGGAGAGGGCAGCTCGTTTCCATTCCGGCGCCCCCGTGATCGCCCCGCCCGATCCCGCTACCATGCGCGCATGACCGCGCGCGCCATGCCCCTGATCGTCGCCGTCGATACCGGGGGCACCTTTACCGACATCGCCGCTTTCGACATGGAACGGGGCGAGGTCGTCTACGCCAAGGCGCTGACCACCTATGGCGACCTGGTCGACGGGGTGATGGCCTGCGTCGCCGAGGCCGGCGTCGACCTCGCCCGCGCGCTGCTGGTCAAGCACGGCACCACGCTGGTCATCAACACGCTCCTGCAGCGTTCCGGCGCCAGGGCGGCACTGGTGACGACGAAGGGCTTCCGCGACACGCTCGAGCTCGCGCGCGGCAACCGCACCAACCCGTTCGACATTGCGTTCCGCCGCGCCCCGCCGCTGATCCCCCGCACGCTGCGCTTCGAGGTGGACGAGCGGGTGCACGGCCGGGGCGAGGTGCTGGCCGAGCCCGACCCGGAGGAGATCGACCGGCTGGCGGAGGCGATCGCCGGGCTCGACGTCGAGGCGGTGGCGGTCTCGCTCCTCAACGCCTATCGCGACGACCGCAACGAACGCGCGGTCGCCGAACGCCTGCGCCGCCGCCTGCCGGGGATCTACGTGACCGCCGGGACCGAGCTCACCCGCGAGTGGTACGAGTACGAGCGCTGCTGCACCGCCGCGGCGAACGCTATCGTCGGGCCGCGCATGGCGGATTACGCGGCGCGGCTCGAACGCCGGCTCGCCGATGGCGGGTTCGAGAGCACGCTCTACATGATGGGCTCCAACGGCGGCGTGCTGTCGGTGGAACGGACGCTCCGCGAGCCCATCGCGCTGATCGAGTCCGGACCCGTGGGCGGGTGCATCGGCGCCGGCGCCTACGGAAAGGCGCTCGGCATCCCCGACCTGATCGCCTTCGACATGGGCGGCACCACCGCCAAATGCGCGGTCATCCGCGACGGCGCGTTCGGGCTCCGCTCGCCCTACTTCGTCGGCGGCTACGATACCGGCTTCCCGATCAGGGGCTCGGTGGTCGATATCGTCGAGGTCGGCGCGGGCGGCGGCTCCATCGCCTGGGTCGACGAGGAAAAGCGGCTCCATATCGGCCCGAGGAGCGCCGGCTCCGATCCCGGCCCGGTCGCCTTCGGCCGCGGCGGCAAGGAACCTACGATCACCGACGCGAACCTCGTGCTGGGGCGGATCGGCGCGGGCGTGTTCCTCGGCGGCGGGCTGGAGCTCGATGCGGACGCCGCTTCGTCCGCCATCGCGGAACGCGTCGCGGAGGCCGTCGGCATGGGCGGCCGGCCCGTCGAGGAGACGGCCGAGGGGATGCTTGCGCTCGGCGCCGTCACGATGACCGGCGCGATCCGCCAGATCACCGTCGAGCGCGGCTACGACCCGCGCGACTTCGCGCTTTTCGCGTTCGGCGGCAGCGGACCGCTCTACGGCTCCCTGCTCGCCCGCGAGCTCGACATCCGCACCGTGATCGTGCCGCCGGAGCCGGGGAATTTCTCGGCCATCGGCATGCTGCTCGCCGATGCCAGGCTCGACGTGGCGCGCACCATGATCCGCGACCTCGGCGAGGAGACGCTGCCCGAGATCCGCGACGCCTTCGCCGAGGCCGACCGGCACGGCGCGGGGATCGTCGCCGCCGAGGTGCCGGGCGCGGCCGCCACGCTCGCGCGCTCCATCGAGCTCCGCTACCGCGGCCAGAAGCACAGCTTCGTCATTCCGGTGACGGAGATCGGAGACGCCGCCGCGCTGCGCGAGGCCTTCGAGGCCTACTACCGGGACCGGTTCGGCCATTCCGATTCCGCCGCGCCCGTCGAGATCGTCGGCATCCGGGTCAGCGCCTACGCGCAGACCGACAAGCCCGCGCTCGCCCGCCTGCCGCGCGCGGAAGACTCCGTCGGCGGGGCGGCGGCGTCCCGGCCGGTCTGGTTCGGCGCCGCGGGCGGGTGGATCGAGACCCCGGTCCGCCGCCGGGCGGCGCTGCCGGCCGGTTTCGAGGCCGAAGGCCCGCTGATCGTCGAGGAGTACGGCGCGACCACGGTGATCGGCCCCGGCGATCGCTGTATCGTCGGCGGGCTCGGCGAGATCCGGATCGCGATCGGAGACTGACCATGGACGATGCCCGGCCCGGGGCGGCGCTCGACCCCATCACCCTCGAAATCGTCGGCCACGGGCTGGTCGCGATCCCGAACGAGATCGACGCCAACATCACCCGCACCGCGTTCAGCCCGCTGGTCTACGAGTACAAGGACTTCGCCTCCGGCCTGGTCGACGCGGAAGGCCGGCTGGTCGCGCAAGGGTCCGGCTCGATCCCGATCTTCGTCGCCAACGCGCTCGGCGTCGCGGTGCGCGACGGGATCGCGGTCCACGGCATCGACAACATCCACGACGGCGACGTGCTGATCTCGAACCACGCCGGCACGCTCGGCCAGCACCTCAACAACGTCGTCATGTACACCCCGGTCTTCGACGGCGCCGGCGCGCTGTTCGGCTTCATGTGCGTGCTGGTCCACTGGGTCGATGTCGGCGGCTCGACCGCCGGCTCGTGCAGCGCGACCGACGCGACCGAGATCTTCCAGGAGGGGATCCAGTTTCGCAGCGTGAAGCTGTGGTCGAAGGGTGTGCGCAACGACGATTTCTACCGCACCATCGAGATCAACACGCGCTTCCCGTCGATGGTCCTCGGCGACCTCGAGTCGCAGCTCGCCGGGACGCTGACCGGCAAGAGGAAGTTCCGCGCCATGATCGACCGCTACGGCGCGGCGACCATGCGGGAGGCGATCGAGGCCATCTGGGACAGGAGCGAGCAGGTGGCGCGGCGCGGGGTGCGCGACCTGCCCGACGGCGTGTGGCGGGCCGAATCCTTCCTCGACAATGACGGAATCGACGGCGACACACCGGTGCCGGTCGCGGTCGAGGTGCGGATTTCCGGCGAGACCATGACCATCGACCTGTCGGGCGTCGGCGGCGTGCTCAGGGGACCGATGAACTCGGGCGTCTATGGCGGCGCCTGGCCCGCCGCCCGGATCGCCTTCAAGATCCTCACCGCGCCCGACGAGCCGGCCAACGAGGGGTGTTTCCGCCCGCTCGAGATCGTCATTCCCGACGGCACCTTCCTGAGCGCGCCGGCCACCGCGCCGATGGGGATGTACTCGGCGACCCTTGCGACCGTCATCGACACGATCGTCCGGGCGGTCGGCAAGGCGGACCCGTCGCGCGCCGCGGGTGGGCATCACGCCACCTTCGCCGTGCACTGGTTCTTCGGCACCGACCCGGCGAACGGCGCGCTCTACCAGCAGATCGACACCGGGCACGGCGGCTGGGGGGCGACGGCGGGCGCGGACGGCGGCGGGCCCTACAAGACGATGGCGCACGGCGACACGCTCGACGTGCCGGTCGAGCTGCAGGAGGCGCTCTGCCCGCTCCTGGTCGAGACCATCGCGCTGCGGCCAGACTCGGCCGGCGACGGCACCCACCGCGGCGGCCTCGGGACCGAAAAGGTGGTCCGGGTGCTGTCGGAGTCCGGGTTCAGCATCCAGATCGACCGCACCCGCTGCCGCCCCTGGGGCATCGGCGGCGGCACCGACGGCGAGGGCGCCGACGGCCGGATCGAGCCCGCCGACGGCGAGCCCTACCGGCTGCTCAAGGGCGTCACCGAGCTCGGGCCCGGCGACCGTTTCCGGCTCAGGACCGGCGGCGGCGGCGGTTTCGGCCCGCCCGAGTCGCGCGACCCGGACCGCGTGGCCGACGACGTGGCCGCCGGCTACGTCACCCGGGAGAAGGCCCGCGGCGTCTACCGCGTGGCGCTCGACGAGGCGGGCACGGTCGACGCGGCGGAGACCGAAAGGCTCAGGCAGGGCGGGTGAGGGGCGACACCGCGCCGCTCCCCATGTCGTCATGATCGTCTCGCCCCTTCGCACCTCCCATGACGATGGGGGGCCAGACGATGCTTGCTCGTTGACATAAAGGCACGCCTACATTCGCGAACGGAGCCAGAAAAATTATCTAAAAAAGAAAAATCTCTCTTGACCCGGGACACGCTTCGCACCATATTTTCCACAGTCGGGAAGTGGGAGTGCGGGCACCCCTTTCACGACTCTCCGCTCTCCTCGCCATATTGACCGGAGCCGCGCGACGTCCCGCTTGGGCGCTGGACGTGAAGGGTCGGGAGTGATATAGTATATGTAAGTGTGTATTTACACATAAGCGCAGAAGGACACTATCCATGACCCGTTGGAGCCTTTCGATCCCTGAAGAGACGGATCGGACGATCCGGCTGTTCCTCGCGCGCAACGGAGGCAAGAAAGGCGATCTTTCGCGCTTTGTCGACGAAGCCGTACGCCGCTACGTGTTCGATCTGACCGTCGAGCAAGTAAAGGATCGGAACGCGGAGCACGATCAGGACGAACTCCTCCGGCTGATCGATAGCGAGGTGGATGCCGCGCGTGCGGCTCGTTCTTGATACCAACATCCTGATCGGCGCCCTGATCACCAAGGGCACGCCGCCCGATGAGCTCTACCGGGCCTGGTTGCGTGGCGATATCGAGCTCGTGACATCCGCCGCGCAAATCGCCGAACTTGCCGAGGTGCTCGCAAGGCCCCGTATCCGACGACTGGTCGACGCCGACGAGGCGAACGCCATCCTCGAGAACCTTGCCGTGCGCGCTCTTGTCTTGAACGACCTGCCCGCGGTGGATCTCTCACCCGATCCATCGGACAACCCGATCCTTGCGGCAGCGATCGCCGGAAATGCCGATTTCGTCGTTTCCGGCGACAAGAAGCATGTGCTCTCGCTCGGAGAGGTTGACGGAATACCGGTCGTCACCGCACGTGACGTCCTTAGGGGGCTCTCATTGTTTGTCGGCCTGAACCGACCATGACAGGACCGGACGTTCAGGACCCCTCCCCCCGCTACCGCGTCGCGGTCGATATCGGGGGGACGTTCACCGATGCGGTGCTGCGGCGGGGCGACGGGCTGGTGCGGTCGGACAAGCGGCTGACCACCCACGGGGACCTGCTGGAGGGGTTCTTCGCGGCCGTCGACGGGGTGCTGGCGAAGGCCGGCATCGCGCCCGCCGACGTGGACGACACGATCGTGCATGCGACCACGATCGTCACCAACGCGGTCGTCACGCGGAGCGGGCCGCCGACCGCGCTCCTGGTGACGGAAGGGTTCCGCGACGTGCTCCATATCCGCGACGAGCACCGCTACGACATGTTCGACCCGCAGATCGAATATGCCGACCCGCTGGTGCCGCGCGCGCGCACGTTCGGCATTTCCGAACGGGTCCATGCCGACGGAAATGTCGACCGGCCGGTGGAGGCGGCGGAGGTCGACATTCTCGCGCGGCAATTAAATGATGCGAATGTCGAGTCGGTCGCGATTTGTCTACTCAATGCCTATGTCAACGGCACGAACGAGCGCCGGCTCCGCGACCTGCTGGCCGAACGGCTGCCGGACCTGCATGTCTCGCTGTCGTCGGAGGTCGCGCCGCAGATCCGCGAGTACCCGCGCGCGGCGACGACCGTGCTGAATGCCTACACGCAGCCCATCGTCGCCCCCTATCTCGAACGGCTGTCGGAGGTGCTGGCCGAGCGCGGCTTTTCCACCGCGCCGCTGATCATGATGTCGAACGGCGGCGTGCTCGGCGCGGCGACGGCCGGGCGCTTCCCGGTCCGCATGGTGGAATCGGGCCCAGCCGCCGGCGCGCTCGCCGCCAGCCATCTCGCCGAACGGATGGGCCTCGACCGGATGCTCTCCTTCGACATGGGCGGGACCACCGCCAAGGCGTGCCTGATCGAGGAGCGCCGCCCCACGGTGACCGGCCGGTTCGAGGTCGACAGGGTGTACCGGTTCAAGGCGGGGAGCGGCTTCCCGATCCTCATCCCGGCGATCGACATGATCGAGATCGGCGCCGGCGGGGGCTCGATAGCGACCGTCGACAATCTCGGGCTGCTCAAGGTCGGCCCGGACAGCGCGGGGTCGGAGCCGGGCCCCGCCTGCTACGCCCGCGGCGGCCGGGCGCCGACGGTGACCGATGCCGATCTCGTGCTCGGCCTGCTCGACGCCGGACACTTTCTCGGCGGCGACATGGCGCTCGACCTCCGCGCGGCGGAGCGCGCGGTGGACGGGCTCGCGGAACGGCTCGGCGTCGCCCGCATCGAGGCCGCGCGGGGCGTCTTCCGCGTGGTGGGGGAATCGATGGCCGCCGCTGCGCGGGCGCACGCGACCGACCGGGGGCTCGACTATCGCGGGCTGCCGGTGCTGGCCTTCGGCGGCGCCGGCCCGGCCCATGCCTGCTTCGTCGCCGAGCTGCTCGACGGCGACACGGTGATCTACCCGCCGCTCGCCAGCGTTCTGTCGGCCTTCGGAGCCCTGATCACGCCGCTCCGCTACGACCTCGCGCGCGGCATGGCGGGGCCGGTCGACTGGGACCGGGCGGAGGCGGCGATGGCGGCGATGGAGGAAGAGGCGCGCGCCGCGATGACCGCCGCCGGCTGCCCGCAGGACGGCATGCGGTTCGGCCACGGCGCCGACATGCGCTATGCCGGGCAGCAGAACGAGGTGACGGTTCCGTTCGACGGCAATCCGGTGGCGGCGCGCGACGGGGCGATGCTGCGCGAAGCCTTCGAGACGGCCTACGAAGCGGCCTACGGGCTCCGCCTTTCCGACCTCGCGATCGAGGCGGTCGCGTGGCGGGTCAGCGCCCACGGCCCCGGAATCGCCGGCGAGACCGAACCGATGACCGCCGCCGCGCCCGGCGGGGCGAAGGGGAAGCGCCCGGTCCATGTGCGGGCAGACGGCGAGTCGGTGCCGGTCTACGACCGCGCGGCGCTTTCGGCGGGACAGGCGCTGGCCGGCCCGGCCATAATCGAGGAGCGCGAGACGACGATCTTCGTCATGGCCGGCTGGCGGGCGGAGGTCCGCGGGGACGGCTGCATCGTCGCGCGGCGGGAAGGGTGAGCATGGACGGAATCGCGCTCGAAATCCTCTGGTCCAACCTGATCGGGGCGGTGTCGGAACAGGCCCGCGCGCTGCAGCGCATCGCCTTCAGCCCGGTGGTGCGCGAGGCCGGCGACCTCGCCTGCGCGCTGCTCGACCGCGACGGCAGGATGATCGCCCAGGCCGTGACCGGGACGCCGGGGCATATCAACACGCTGGCCGCGGCGGGCGCCCATTTCGTCGAGACCTTCCCGCCCGACGGCCTCGCCGAGGGCGACGTGCTGGTGACCAACGACCCGTGGCTGTCGGCGGGCCATTTCTTCGACATCACCGTGCTGACCCCGGTGTTCCGCAAGGGCCGCGTCATAGCCTTCTTCGGCTCCACCATCCACCACACCGATATCGGCGGCTATGGCGTCGGCGCGGGCGCGCGCGACGTTCACGAGGAGGGGCTCTGGATTCCCCGCGCCAAGCTCTACGAGGCCGGCGAGCCCAACCCGCTGCTGCACGACATCGTCCGCCACAACGTGCGCACGCCGGACGAGGTGATGGGCGACCTCGCGGCCCAGGTCTCGAGCGGCCGGGTGGGCGCGGAGCGGCTCGGGATCCTCTGCGACCGGCACGGGCTCGACGACATCGACACGCTGGCGGACGAGATAATCTCGCGGTCCGAACGCGCCGCGCGGGATTCGATCCGCAGGCTCGCGGCCGGCACCTATCGCGGCGAGAGCCGGTTCGACATCCCGGGCGGGGCGGAGATCGTGCTGAAATGCGCGCTCACCGTCGATTCGCAAGCGGGCGACATCCTGGTCGACTTCGCGGGCTCGTCGGGGGCGAGCCCGCACGGGGTCAACGTGGTGCTCAACTACACCCACGCCTATTCCGCCTTCGCGATCCGGAGCACGCTCGACCCCGAGCTCCCCAACAACCACGGCAGCCTGAAGCCGATCCGGGTGACCGCGCCGGAAGGCTCGATCGTCAACGCGAAGTACCCCGCGCCGGTGGCCGCGCGCCACGTGGTGGGCATGTACGTGCCGATGCCGATCCTGAAGGCGCTGCACGCGGTGGCGCCCGACCGGGTGGTGGCGGAAGGGGCCGGCGCGGTGTGGACGATGCAGATCCAGGGCAAGGACGGGCGCGGCGAGCCGTTCACCAGCGCGATGTTCAACTATTCGGGCGGCATGGGGGCGAGGCGGGCCAAGCCCGGGCTCGGCGCCACCTGCTATCCCACCGGGGTCGCCGCGGTCCCGGTCGAGGTGCTGGAGGCGGCGATGCCGATCGAGTTCACCCGCAAGGAGCTGCTCGACGGCTCCGGCGGGGCGGGGCGCGCGCCGGGCGGCGACGGGCAGGTCATCGGGTTCCGCATGCGGACGCGCGATCCCTGGCTGCTCAACGCGGTGCCGAGCCGCCTTGACGCGCCGGCGGAGGGGCTGGAGGGCGGCGGCTCCGGCAGGCCGGGGCGCTTCCTGGTCAACGGCGAGCCGTCGGCGCGGGCCAACAAGATGACCATGGCAGCCGGCGACGAGGTGCTGCTGGAAACGCCGGGCGGCGGCGGCTTCGGCGCGGCGAACTAGCGAGGGAGACGGAGATGGCCAAGGCGGTGCTCTACAACTGGAACGATTTGCCGCGCGAGGCGGTGCGCGAGGGCGTCGAGCGCTGCGGCTTCCGCGGCGAGGACGTGCTGCTGGTGATGAACTGGCTCGAGCCCGGCATGGACATCAACCCGCACAGCCACCCGTTCGAGCAGGTCGTCTGCATCGTCCAGGGCCGCGTGCGGTTCCATGTCGGCGACGAGGTGTTCGAGGCCGGCCCCGGCTCCTTCATCCGCATCCCGCCCGATGTCGAGCATTACGGCGAGCCCATCGGCGACGAGCCGGCGCTCAACCTCGACGTCTTCGCCCCGATCCGCGAGGACTACCGGCACCTGGTGGACTACCAGGAGGCGGACTTCGCGGAGGATTAGCCTGCATTTCTCGCCAATTGCCGAAGAGGAACCCGCACCGCGGCCGACCCCAAGCCTGTCACCCCGGCCTTCTCCGGATCGAAGTCCGGGGCGAGCCTGGACCCCGGCTCAAGGCCGGGGTGACAGCGGGGGGCGGAGACAATGTCGGGCGGGGCGGGCATCCTCCGGCACTCCCGTTCCTCCCGGTCGTCATGCCCGGACTTGTTCCGGGCATCCACGTCCCTCCGCCACCT
>JAPPIT010000215.1 GCA_028820505.1 Defluviicoccus sp. | reverse complement strand
TCGACTTCCCGGCCCTTCGCGTATCCGTCGATGTAGGCGCTCGGGATCTTCATCGCCCCATGGCTCGCCCCCGTTCGCGGCTCCGGGCATCGAGGTCCTGTCGGTCCGCGGCGCCTGGGAAAGCCGGTCTGCTCGCCGAAGGTCGAGCCCGACGATCCTCCGCCGCCAGCCCGGGGCGCGACATGCTCGCCGGCCGACCGGTACGCGCCACCGGGACCTTACTCGCCCCGATGCAGACAGTGCGACGGCAGCCAACCGTCGTCCTCGATGACGCCTTCGGCCTTCAAGGTGCCGGGCGGATCGTTACTGCTCACCCATGTAACGATGATCACCTCGCCCCCTGGAAGCACGCGCGCCGTCTCCTTTTTCTTCAGCACGAGTACCATCTTCTCGTCGGGCTCGTTCTGAACGCAATCGTCGTAGGTCCGGACGGAGATGCGCTTCGTGCGCTGTCCCGGATTATACGTCACGTCGCCCCATATCGGCTCGAAGTCGGAATACGCATTCGCGCTCCGGCCCTCGGTCTCATACGAGTATTTGTACCGTGTGCCTGAATCCGCCTGAGGCAACGTCATGTCGAAGACGAGATCCTCGCCTTCCTCGGCTCGCGTTTCCTCTGACAAGGCCGAGCCGGCCAGCGTCATCACCGAGAACGCCACGAGCGCCGGTGCGAACGCTCGAATGGCGCCCGGCCTTCGATCCTTGCCGACCATCGCTGCTTCCTCCTGTTCGATAGCTTCAGGCATGGTGAACGTTACCGCGCCTGGACGGGCGAATCCTGGGAACGGGCCGAAATAATTCAAAGACCGAATATTCATTGATACCATAGGCGAAGACAATCCAGCGCAGCATCGGAATTTCCTATCCGCGCTATGAGAATTCGGTCCTGGATTTATGCGGCGGGGCGTTTCATGCTTCGTCCCGTTGGAGCCGCGGCGCGGCCGCGGTCGACGGAGAGGGAGATGGGATGAAGAACTTGCGGCATTGCGCGGCTTCGGCACCGTCAAGATCGTCCTGACCGAACCGCGGTCCCCAACCCCCAGCGACAGACAAGGGAACAGCCCATGAAGCCCGTGAAGATGCTCAAAGCGGTGGCGGTCACAGCCCTGATTGCCGCCCCGTTCAGCGTGTACGCCGACGACACCGTAACCGTTCGGGAAGGCGACACGGCGGATTTCGCCATCACCGTGAGCCATCCTCAATATGTCGCGGGGCAGGCCTCTCCCAAGATCCGCATATGGTATGACACGGATGGCGGCGACGCGACGGAAGGCGGCGACTATGAACAGGCCCATTCATGGAGGGACAAGGTCGAGGCCTTCATCAACGTTCCGGTAACGATTTCGGTGAAGACATTCAGCGACCAGGAAGAGGAAGCGGATGAAACCTTCATGATCCGGATGAGAAAGCTTGAGCATTGGAGGGTATGCCCTCCCCGGCCCTATGGAATAGGCTGCACCACCGGTTATGCGGAAGTGTCGATGACGAATTGGACTTTCACCGGCGCCATGACGGCTGTCATCGAGGATGTGCAACCCGCCTCGTCGAATAGCGAGGGCTCGTAGACGGTCGTGCCGCGGCGACCGCGTCGGAGACGCGGCGGATCCCCACCGCGAAGCCCGCCCACGGAAAACGGCCCGCCGCACCGCTGAGTGGGCGGCGGACCGCTATGAGGCAGGGTGACTTCAAACACTGGCGGCGGAGAGTGACGCGGTCGACGCAGGAGGAGAAGGGCGATGATGGGAGTTCGCAATTGCCGGGGCGGCGGGGACGGGGTTTCGGGCCGGGTTCCTCGGCCCGGTCGGGGGCGCGGTTCTGGGCGCCTGCCTGGTCGGCGCCGGCGGGGCTTCCGCCCTTAGCAGCGGGGGCTATGCGGAGTTCAGCGGCACGGAGGGGGACACGATCACGATCGAGTATTCCCTGCCCACGTTCCCGCACATGATGAGGGCTTCTCATTCCGGCTATTGCGGGTGTGCGATACAAGCTCTGCACGGAGGACGGCACGGCGAAGGGCGCGCCGTGGTCCTGGGGAGGAGAGGTCGATCCCGAGGCGGACTATATCGGCATCTGCGGGCTCAAGTGGGAGCTCAAGAGCAACGGCAATTACAGCAAGCAGTTCGTCGTCAAGTGGAACACCCGGGAAGACGACCGGGTCGAGGGGGACGAGGATTTCTGGCTCAAGCTCACCGACCCGGAGGTGTTGCGGCCGGGCAAGAGCGCCTGGCAGTCGCATGGCGGGAGCCATCATGTGCCGCTGACGATCAAGTTCAGGCTGACCATCCGGGACGACGACTGAGCCGGGCCTTCGGTCATTCGGCCTGGAGCCCGGCGACCGAGGTTCCCGAGATCGGGAATTCCCATCCGGCGAAGCGGCAGATCGCCCATGTCGCGGCAAGGCCGACGGCGACGCCGAGGATGCCGCCGGCGAGGGTGAGGATGAGCGATTCGACGAGGAACTGGCTCTGGATGTCGCGCCGCCTCGCGCCGAGGGCGCGGCGGACGGCGATCTCGCGGCTGCGCTCGGCGACCGAGACCAGCATGATGTTCATGATGCCGATGCCGCCGACGATCGGCGAGATGCTGCCGACCGCGCCGAGCAGCAGGGTGAAGATGCCGGTCTGCGCCTCCATGCGGGCGACCAGCTCCTCGGCGGCGACGATTTCGAGTTCGAGGTCGGGCGCCCGCCCCCTGAAATAATCCCGGATCCGGGCCGCCGCGGTCCGGTATCCGACGCCGGGGGACGAGCGGGCGACGACGACGTCGATGGCCGGGTCCTCGGCGGTCCGCCCGGGCGCGGCCGCCAGCGTCGCGGATACCGGTAAACGCGATGTCCACGTCGGGGCGGGAGAAATCGTCGATCCCGATCTCGGCAACGCCTTCGATCCGCTCCCGGGTCGCCGCGTCGATCCCGACCATGGCACCCCGCTGTCGATGACGGTTTGGACCCGCGCGCATTCGCTGATTTAGGCGCCCGATCCCGGTTCCGGGGTGGGGTCGTTCGGCCGGACCGATCCGGCGACGGACCGTCTCGGAGATCGGTGCTACCCACTGGTGGTGGAGAAGATGCCGGCCTCCCGCGGCCGACGGGCGCTGAGCCGTTCGACGCAATCCGGAGCGCGCCACACATGCCAGCAGCGCCCCAGTCATCGGAGAAATGAGCGAACGCCAAGCCACCAACTCCGCGAAGCGGCTTGGTTCAATCCCTCATCCAGGGAATTCCGCGAGCGGCTCCATTGAAAATTCTCATCGCGGCGATGAAAAAACGGTCTTGGATTCGTTGGAACGCGAATGCGAGTATTTGCCTTGCCGGTTCATCCGAGCCGCCAAGCCAGGCATGAGGAGAACACCGATGAAGATGCTCGTTATCGCGGCCCTGGCCCTTGTTGCCGCGCCATTCCTGCCCGCACTTGCCCAGACCGTCGAAGGTCCCGGCGCTGCTGCGGATCCCCCCGAGATCTCCTTCTCACGATGGAGCTATTCCGGGTGCGAGGGCAGCAGTGTGACCCTGACCGTGGAAAAGGACGGTGACGGTGAGGCAGCCGTCGATTACACCACCGTCGACGCAAATAGCCCGAACCCGAACTCGGTGGCCACGGCCGGAGTCGATTATGTGAGCACATCCGGATCCCTTTATTTCGCGTCCGGAGATACCGAGAAAACCATCACGGTGAATACGATCGCCGATACCGACGTCACCGAGAGTTCCGAACTGTTACAGGTCAAGCTCTCCTTGAGAAGCGGAAGCGATGGGGCGGATGACTCGGCGACGCTCGTGAGTCCGTGGGTGTCCGCAGTCACCATCCTGAATGTCGGCACCTCCTGCTGAATGCGCATGCGGGGGCCGGGCGCAGTTCGGTGCCCGGTCCCCGCAACGCCTTCCGGATCGACGCGCCCGGAAGGGTCGCCGGGATGCGTTGCGGTCGTTGTTGGGGATATCGCTGGCAGCGATGCTGTCGGGGGCGAATGCCCTTCGGGCGACATTCCCCCGGGGTCCTGGTCCGGGTACCGAGGCTCTTCGTGCGTTTGGTGCGACCGAATGCGGCGCAGGCCCCGACCCGATCGGCCAGCGTTGACACGCTGAGATCGGGCGTAGCGCTCGCGCTGCCGGTTCAACGCCCGGTGCTGGCCATGTTTCTCGAACACGATCGCCGCCGGAAGCGAGAGGACCCGCCCAGCCTCGCGGCACCGCGTGGAACGGTGCCGGCGGCCGCGAGACTTCTTGCAGTCCCGGCACGGCGAAGGGCGCGCCGCGGTCGTGGGGAGGAGAGATCAATCCCGAGGCGGACTATATCGGCATCTGCGGGCTCAAGTGGGAGCTCAAGAGCAACGGCAATTACAGCAAGCAGTTCGTCGTCAAGTGGAACACCCGGGAAGACGACCGGGTCGAGGGGGACGAGGATTTCTGGCTCAAGCTCACCGACCCGGAGGTGTTGCGGCCGGGCAAGAGCGCCTGGCAGTCGCATGGCGGGAGCCATCATGTGCCGCTGACGATCAAGTTCAGGCTGACCATCCGGGACGACGACTGAGCCGGGCCTGCGGCCCGGTTCCGGCCTTCGGTCATTCGGCCTGGAGGCCTGCGATGGGGTCGAGCCTGGCGGCCTGTCGGGCCGGCTGGAAGCCGAAGAAGAGGCCGGCGGCGGCGGCGGTTGCGAGGCCGCCGGCGACCGAGGTTCCGGAGATCAGGAATTCCCATCCGGCGAAGCGGCAGATCGCCCATGTCGCGGCGAGGCCGACGGCGACGCCGAAGACGCCGCCGGTGAGGGTGAGGATGAGCGATTCGATGAGGAACTGGCTCTGGATGTCGCGCCGCCGTGCGCCGAGGGCGCGGCGGACGGCGATCTCGCGGCTGCGCTCGGCGACCGAGACCAGCATGATGTTCATGATGCCGATGCCGCCGACGATCGGCGAGATGCTGCCGACCGCGCCGAGCAGCAGGGTGAAGATGCCGGTCTGCGCCTCCATGCGGGCGACCAGCTCCTCGGCGGCGACGATTTCGAGTTCGAGGTCGGGCGCCCGCCCCCTGAAATAATCCCGGATCCGGGCCGCCGCGGTCCGGTATCCGACGCCGGGGGACGAGCGGGCGACGACGACGTCGATGGCCGGGTCCTCGGTCGTCCGCCCGGCGGCGGCGATCGGCACGAAGACCGACTTGTCGGCCTCGACATGGAGGGGGATGGCATAGGTCTCCGTTCTCGGCTCGAGCGCGCCGACGACGGTGAAGAGCGTCTCCTCGACCTCGAGGGTCTCGCCGACGATGCGCCCGGTTCCGCCCCGGCGCATGGCGTCCGCGACGGCGGCGCCGACGACGCAGAAGCGGCGGTCGGCGTCGAGCCGGGAGACGAACCGGCCGGCCTGGAGCGACAGCCGGTTGACGCTGGCGAAGGCGCCGGTGACGCCCTGGACGCTGCCCTGCCCGACCCTTCTGCCGGCATGGCGGAACGCGCCGTGGCCGGAGATCCTGGGCGCCGCCTCGGCGATCGCGGGGACCGCGCCGGCGAGCCCGAGCGCGTCGGCGGGGGCGATCGCCCCGGAGCCGGACGCCGCGCGGACCAGCAGGATGTCGGTGCCGAGCGCCTCGAACTGGCGGCGCGCCTGCTCGCGGGCGATCTCGCCCAGCGAGACCATCGCGATCACCGAGGAGATGCCGATCATGATGCCGACCAGCCCGAGCGCGGTGCGCAGCCGCGCCCGCGCCAGGCTGTCGACCGCCTGGCGCGCGTTGGCGGCGAGGATCGGGAACCCGCCCGCCATCGCCGGCGTCACGCCGCGCGCGGCGGCGCGGGCGGGGCGCCCTCGCGCAGCCGGCCGCCGTCGATCCGCATCCGGCGTGGGCACAGCCGCGCCACCGCCGGG
>JAPPIT010000226.1 GCA_028820505.1 Defluviicoccus sp. | reverse complement strand
CAGATGACGGCGGGCTCGTGGATCTATATCGGCAGCCAGGGCATCGTCCAGGGCACCTACGAGACCTTCGCCGAGGTCGGGCGCCGGCATTTCGGCGGCGACCTCTCGGGCAAATGGATCCTGACCGGCGGGCTCGGCGGGATGGGCGGCGCGCAGCCGCTCGCCGCCACCATGGCCGGCGCCAGCCTGATCGCCGTCGAGTGCCAGCCGAGCCGGATCGAGTTCCGCCTCAGGACCCGCTATCTCGACACCGAGGCGGCGACGATCGACGAAGCGCTTGCGATCGTCGAGCGCGCGCGCGCCGACGGAAAGCCGGTCTCGATCGGCCTGCTCGGCAACGCGGCGGAAATCTATCCCGAGATGCTCGCGCGCGGCATCCGCCCCGACGCGGTGACCGACCAGACCTCGGCGCACGACCCGGCGAACGGCTACCTGCCGGCCGGCTGGACGCTGGAGGAATGGGCCGACCGGCGCGAGCGCGACCCGGCCGGCGTCGCCGATGAGGCCAAGCGGTCCATGGCGCGTCAGGTCGAGGCCATGCTCGCCTTCCACCGGGAGGGGATCCCAGTGCTCGACTACGGCAACAACATCCGCCAGATGGCGTCGGAGGCCGGGCTCAAGGACGCGTTCGACTTCCCCGGCTTCGTCCAGGCCTATGTCCGCCCGCTGTTCTGCCGCGGCAAGGGGCCGTTCCGCTGGGCCGCGCTGTCGGGCGATCCCGAGGACATCTACCGCACTGACGAGGCGGTGAAGGAGCTGCTGCCCGACGATAAGGCGCTGCACACCTGGCTCGACATGGCGCGCGAGCGGATCGCGTTCCAGGGGCTGCCGTCGAGAATCTGCTGGCTCGGTCTCGGCGACCGCGACCGGGTGGGGCTCGCCTTCAACGCGCTGGTGCGCTCGGGCGAGATAAGCGCGCCCATCGTCATCGGCCGCGACCACATGGATTCGGGCTCGGTCGCGAGCCCCAACCGCGAGACCGAGGGGATGCTCGACGGCACCGACGCGGTCGCCGACTGGGCATTCCTCAACGCGATGCTCAACACCGCCTCGGGCGCGACCTGGGTCAGCATCCACCACGGCGGCGGGGTCGGCATGGGCTATTCCCAGCATGCCGGCATGGTGGTGCTCGCCGACGGCACCGAGGCGGCCGAGCGCAAGCTCTCCCGGGTGCTGTGGAACGACCCCGGCTCCGGCGTGATGCGCCACGCCGACGCGGGCTACGACATCGCGATCGAGACGGCGCGGAAGCACAACCTCGACCTGCCGATGCTGGAGGGGTAGGGGGCGCCCTTCGATACGCGGCTGGCGCGGCTACCCAGGGTGAGGGACTCTTACATGTTCCCTCATCCCGAGTAGGCGCGAAGCGCCGTATCGAGGGACGGCGACGCCCCCCTACAGCGTCATCAAATCCTCGCCGACGACCAGCGCGCCGGCATAGTCGCGGCGGATGATCTCGCTGATCTCGCGGGGCTCCGAATCCGGCATCATGTGGGTGGTGACGAGGAGGCCCACGTCGGCGTCCCGCGCCACCAGCGAGAGCCGTTCGGGCGAGGTGTGCGCGTGCGGGGTGTGGCTCTTGTCGATCTGCGGCGCCCGCCATTTCTCGTACTGCACGCATTCGTGGATCAGCACGTCCGCGCGGTGGGCGTGGCGGATCAGGTTCTCCGAGGGGCAGGTGTCGCCCGACAGCACGATCTTCCGGTCCTTCGATTCGAACAGGTAGCCGAAGGGCTGGTCGAGCGGGAAGTGATCGACGTCGAAGGCGGTCACCCTGACCCCGTCGACCTCGGCGGCGAGCCCCTGGTCGATCTCGTGCACGACGATATCGGGCATCGCGCGCGGCACGGTGCGGATCTTCATCCGCATTTCGAGGTCCGGGCGGTGCATCTCCAGCAGCCGGTCGACCATGAGCCGGATGCCCCGCGGCCCGTAGATGTGCCAGGGCGCGTCGTCGCCGTAGATCCACCGGCAGATGATGAAATGCCCGAGGTCGATATAGTGGTCGGAGTGCAGGTGGGTGATGAACAGATGGTCGACCGCGTCCGGCCGCACCCCCGCCTCGACCATTCGCGTGACGATGCCCGAGCCGCAATCGACGACGAAGTTGTTGGCGCCCGCCCGAACCACGTAGCCCGGGCCGCGGCGCTTCGGGTTGGGAAACGGCAGCCCGGTCCCCAGCAGGCTCACTTGCATGGCGTCTCTCCCGGTCGGCGGTAAGGCGATGCGAACCGTACCACCGACGGGGGACGCGTACATGCCGGGTGCGTGTTTCCGATGACGCCATGGCCGGCGGCGCCGCCGGGCATGGCGTGGCGGGTGGGATATGTTGAAAAACTGTTGAAAATTTGTATTGAATCATTTCTTTTTAAGTACCATTTTTGGATATGGAGTTCGAGTTCGATCCGGAGAAGAGCGCCGCGAACGAGGCCAAGCACGGTATCGACTTCGATGACGCGCAGGCGCTGTGGGGCGATCCTTGGCTTCTCGAAGCGCCGGCGCGCACGGAGGACGAGCCGCGCTTCATTGTCATCGGAAGGATCGAGAACCGCCACTGGTCGGCGGTTTGCACGCTCCGCGGCCAGCGCACACGGATTATCTCGGTTCGCCGTGCACGCAAGGAGGAGATCGACCGCTATGAAAGCGCATGAGTTCGACCGGGCGTTCGATTCCGGGGAGGATGTGAGCGGGCACGTGGACTGGTCGCGGGCGCGGCGGGTCAACACCGAGTCCAGGCGCGTCAACGTGGATTTTCCCGTCTGGGTCGTCGCCGCCCTCGACCGGGAGGCCAGAATACACGGCGTCCCGCGTCAATCGCTCATCAAGCTCTGGATCGCCGAGCGGCTGAAGCGAACTTCCTGAAGGCGGCGGCGCCCTTCCCCGACCCCTCCCGCAAGCGGGAGGGGAGAAGGTGAGAGCGGCGGCGTTCCCGTCGCCGCCCCTTGAGCTTGTTACTGTTTCCAGACGCCGGCTTCCTTGTAGTACTTCATGGCGCCGGGGTGGAACTCCATGTTTCCCTTCTGGGTGGCGAAGTCGATCGAGACCGCGTTCATGTAGGGCGCGCTCTTGCGGATGCTCTCGAGGTTCGACCAGAACAGCCTGGTCATGGCGTAGACGGTGTCGTTGTCGAGCCCCTCGCGCGCGGTGACGCCGAGGATGGCGCCGTTGCTGTAGACATCGGCCTCGTTCGCCTGGGCGGCGCCGTAGGCGCCCTTCCTGACGACGCCGTCGATGCGGCCGAGCGGGGTGAAGAACTTCTTCAGCGCCTCCGTCGCGCGAAGCTGGGCGGCGTCGGGCAGGCCGAGGAAGCGGATCTTCGAGGTCGCCGCGACCTGCTGGAGCTGGGCGCAGGGGTCGAGGCAGGCGATGGTGTAGACGTCGATCTGGCGGTCCTGGAAGGCCTGCAGCGCCGAGGCGAAGTTGAGGTTCACGCTCTTGAAGTCGCCCTTCCTGGAATCCAGCCCGGTCACCGCCTTGATGAAGGCGAGCCCGGTCACCAGCTGGCCGCCCGAGGGCGGGCCGATGAAGCCGCGCTTGCCCTTGAGGTCGGCCAGCGTCCGGATCCCGGAATTCTCGTACACCGTGTAGTGGTAGGCGCCGGCCGGGAACCAGAACACGATCCGCAGCTTCTTGGCCAGCTCCTTGACCCCCTTGAGCTTCTTGTAGACCCGGGTCCCCGCCTTCATCCACGCGATCGCCACCGGCGCGGTCATCGACATGTCGATCGAGCCGCGCGCCACGTCGACCATGTGCTTGGTCGCGGTGCCGGTCGCGTCGACCGTGATCTCGAATTCCTCCTGCCCCTGGTTCACCAGGTTGGCGAAGGTGGTCATCACCAGATACATCGACGAGCCCGGCGCGATGGTCGACATCTTGACCTGGCGCTTCTGCGCCTCGGCCGGCAGCGCCACCGCAACGGCCAGCATCCCGGCAACGGCCAGCACGCTCCAACGTTTCGTCATGTTGAGCCTCCCCTTGTCAGTTGGCGATCCTGCGCCCCGCCGGCGCGGCCGACATCCGGCCCTCGACCAGGAACGATGCCGCCACGACGGCGGCGCAGACGCCCGCGACCGGCAAATCCGGCACCAGAACCAGCACCCCCGCCGCAATCCGCACCAGCCGTTGTACCGGCCTGATCGAACCAATGGAATAACCCCCCAAACCCGTCGCCAGCGAAACCGTCGAGACCAGGAAAGCCCCTATCCCCCAGGCCAGCCCGGCATAGGTGAACCCCGTCTCCACCAGCACGATGCTGGGGTGGTAGACGAAGATGAAGGGGATCAGGAACCCCGCGATCGCCAGCCTGACCGCCACGACGCCGGTCTCGATCGGTTTCGAGCCGGCGATGGGCGCGGCGGCGAAGGCGGCGATGGCGACCGGCGGCGTGATCGCCGACAGCACCGCGTAGTAGATGACGAAGAGGTGGGTGAGCAGCAGCGAAAGCCCGAGCTTGCCGAGCGCCGGCCCGATGATCAGGACGATGATCAGATAGGCCGCGCCCACCGGCACCCCCATGCCGAGCAGCAGGCAGCCGATCGCCATCACGACCAGCGACAGGAACAGGCTGTCCCCCGCGATGGACAGGATGGTCGCCGCGAACTTGATGCCGAGGCCGGACATGTTGACCATGCCGACGACGAAGCCGATCGCGGCGACGACGATCATGATCGTCGCGCAGGTGCGTCCGCCGCGCATCAGGGCGGCGAGGATCTTGCGCGGCGACCGGAATTCCGGATAGAGGACGAGCGACAGCACGAAGGCGCAGATCAGGCCGTAGAACCCCGCGTTCTGCGCCGTCCGCCCGGTCATCAGCACGTAGACGATCACGCCGAGCGGCACGAAGAACGAGATCGAGCGGATCCAGTCGGTGGTGTCCAGCCTGACGCGTTCTCCCTTCGGCGTCGGCCGCAACCCCTGGCGCCGCGCCTCCAGCCAGACCACGGAGAACAGGCTGAGATAGTACATCAGCGCCGGGATCGCCGCCGCGGCGATGATGGTGAGATAGGGGATCCCCGTGATGTCCGCCATCAGGAACGCGACCGCCCCCATCACCGGCGGCATGATCTGCCCGCCGGTCGACGCCGCCGCCTCGACCGCGCCGGCGAATCTGGGCCGGAAGCCGGTGCGCTTGATCATCGGGATGGTGAAGACGCCGGTGGTGACGACGTTGGCCACGGCGGCGCCGTTCATGGTGCCGAAGCTCGCGCTGCCGATGATCGCGGCGTGCGCCGGGCCGCCGCGCAGCGGGCCGGTCACCGCGAAGGCGAATTTGAGCAGCGTCGCGCCGGCGCCCGAGGCCTCCAGAACCGCGCCGAACAGGATGAACACCAGCACGATCTGTCCCACCACGGCGACCGGCCGGCCGAACACGCCGTCGGTGCTGTACCAGAGCTTCTCGGAGATCAGGAACCACTTGACCTCCGGGATGTTGAGCGTCCCCGGAATCAGGTTGCCGAAGAGCAGGATCACCAGCGAGAGCAGGCAGACGAGGAACAGCGGCAGGCCGAAATGCCGATAGGTGAGGTAGAACAGCAGCGCGATCCCGGCGAAGCCCACCAGGTAGTCGAACACCGAGAATTCGACGAAGAAGTGGAGCTGCTCCGTCATCAGCACGATCCACAGATAGTAGATCGGCGCGAGCGCGAGCAGCATCCCGGCGTTGAGCGCGATCGAGCCCCAAGGGACGTCGTCGCGCCGCACGTCCATGTTCTCGGTGGAGAAGACCAGCAGCGAGATCAGGATCGGCAGCCCGGTGGTGCCCGCGCGGACCCAGACCTCGTCGAACACCCCGAACCCGGCGACGTAGATCGCGAACGCCGCGAGCGCGAGCGAAAGCACGTCCGCCAGCCTCCGGCTCCACGCGACAACGCGATCCCTGGGCGACATCTCGTGCA
>JAPPIT010000175.1 GCA_028820505.1 Defluviicoccus sp. | reverse complement strand
CCCCGACACCGAACTCAGCCTGAAATACCCCGCGGCCTTTGGCGGATGCTTACGGTGCGTCCAGCAGCATGCTGAGCTGCCGGGCCTCGCTCGGCGGCCCCGCCGGCACAGGCAATGACTTCATTGGGCTCCTCCTCCCTAACGGTCCCGTCATCGGAGGAGCTTTGTCTAAAACCCTGGCCGACGAGAACCTCATGAAGCGCGGCAAGGGCGGGCAGAGATGCACGCGGCGTGGCGATCTCCATGCCGGCGCATGACGCAGGATCGAGCATCCAGACGGGTATCTTGATGATCAGCCCCGGCTCTACCTCGACGGAGGCCATGAGGCCGTCTGCACGCTGTTCGATAACTTCAGGGCGTACTCGCCGACCGAACAGTGCGTGCCAGCGGTAGTGGATGACGCAATCCTGCCCGATATGGGCAGAATGAATGCACGATCGCCCTGGGAAGAAAATCGTGGTTGTTCTGCGGCTCCGACCGGGGCGGCGTGCGCGCGGCGGCGATGTACACGTTGATCGGCACCGCCAAGCTCAACGACGTCGATCCCCAGGCCTGGCTCGCCGATGTGCTCGGCCGGATCGCGGAGACGCCGCAATCCCGCCTCGACGAACTCCTCCCCTGGAACTGGGTCCCCGAGCAGAAGCTCGATCAAGCTGCATAGAGCCTGTCGCCGCGAAGTTGGGGGCCGACTCCAGCGAAGGCGGCCACCAGATCCCGCCCCGCAGCTCCATCGCCGGCATCACCCCGACACCGAACTCAGCCTGAAATACCCCGCGGCCTTTGGCGGATGCTTACAAGGGACCGATGCTAAACAGGGATCATCGGAAGACCGCCGAGACCTCGCACTCAAGCACGCCCACCGAAACGCGCAGCGTCAGCGAGAGCAGGGCAAAATTTGGAAGGCCAACTGCGCGAAGCGCCTTCGTTCAATCGCCGTCAAATGTCGCCAGAATCCGCACAGGGCTACCATCAGGGAATAACGGTACCAAGATGCTCGCAGGCGACATGCGCATAGCCTTGTGCCACTCCGCTCACGGGATCGACGAAATCGGCACGGTCGAGACCGCCGGCATCAATAAGGTTGAGGATGTCCTCCCGGTCCTTTCTGAGTTCGCGATGGTTGAGGTTCAACAATTCGATCATCGTCCCGGCCGGCGCATCGTCGGCGGACCGAGGGACAATTTCGCCGGTCAACAGGAAACGGAACCGGCGGGTGCACGCGGGATAGTCAGGTTCGATGCAGCCGGTCTCGTCGAACCGGTTGCCCTTTGCGTGTCCACAGGTCTCCGAGGGTGTTCCTGCCTCTACCTCGGGACCGCAGCTCAGGAACAGGTTCACGAGTTCCAGGGAGCGATCCGGGTACGAGGACCGCGGGCGGAAGTGTTCGATATGGACCCTTGCCGGCCGGTCGCGATCCAACCTGCGTCCGCAATAGACGCACAAAGCGCGCTGAGCTTCCCACAGCGCATCGACGACGGGCTGGCGAATATCGCCGGGAAACGGATAGGACGGCTTCCAGTCGGGGCTTTCAAGAGCCAACCAGTTCGCTAGTTCCGGAGGCGTCCTCTTGCCGTGGCTGCCCCTCATCCCCCGCCCCGCAGCGTCTTGAGCCGCTTGCGTAGAACGAGCAGGGTCGGCGCGTCGTCGCCTATTTCCTGTTCGATCTGTTCGAGTGCTTGCGTTGCCGCAGGGACATCCTCCCGGTCGATCGCGGTGTTGAAGTCGCCGATCAAGGTGTCTATCGGCGGATAGCGCTCGCTTGCACCGAGAACGCCTTCCAGCAGATAGTTGCTGGTCCGTCCCCGCGTGCTGAGGGGAACAGTGACTTTCCAAGACCGTCCGGGCACGTCCTCCTCGATAATGCGTACCTTCCCGCTATCCACGCCCGACAGCACCTGCGGGGAATGGGTGGTTACGATGAACTGGCATGCCCGGAAGACGTCCGTGAGCGTCGGCACGACTTCGCTTTGCCAGCCCGGATGAAGGTTGAGTTCGACCTCGTCGATCAGCACGATGGCGGGAATCTCGCCCAGCGTGTTGCCGGGCGCGAATACCTGAAGGCGCCGCGCCAAGTCGGCAAGCAGGACGATATAGGATCGCTCGCCGCCCGCAAGGCCGCTGACATGGACCGGCGTCCCGTCGCTCTTGACGAAATGCAGTCCGGGCGGTGAGGCCGTCGAGTTGAAGGCGATTCCGGAAAAGCTGTCGATTCTCGCGATAAGTTCGCGAACCGCGTCAAGTTGCGGGTCCCGGTAGTCGCGCTCGCCATCCCGCACTCGGCGTGCTTCTTGTGCATCGCGCCGATCCCACCATTGCTCCAAGTCGGCAATAGCATTCCCATCCTCATCCAATGACCGATCCGAAGAATTCTCCGTGTCAAGCACTTCCCCGGAATCGACAGAATGAGAAAGTGACACCTCGAACTTGAAACCTCTATTCTGGCGGCAGTAGATCAAGTGGGGCCAGTACGAAATTGTTTCCGATTCGTCGAGAAGGTGTTGCACGACATTGTCATTCGAAATCCGTCCGTCATCCTCGATTTTCAATTGCAATGTATCTGAATGCCGTGGGAATTGTTGTGGATCTTCCTCCTCGTATTCATACCTCAATCCGAGTAAGGACCTGTCCGCGTCGATGCGAATATCCTGAGGAAAACCTTGAATGTAAAATCCGGGGATCTTTGGTCTTTTCATATGCTCACGCACAAACTTGGTACATATCGCAAGAGCATCTAGAATTGAGGTCTTACCGGAGCCGTTTCTGCCAACAATGACCGTCACGTCGGGCTCGAAGCTGATCTCCAGCTCTCGAGCGCCCCGAAAATCCTTCATGTGCAGGCTTCTGAACCGCATGGCTATTGCTCTAGAGAGGTCATTGGCTAGGCTATTGCCGTCGATGTCTTCTTTTCGACCTCGGTTATCTGCGAATAGAGTTCGAACAGTATTTCCAGCCGCTCGGTGTCGTTCTTGAAGCACCGCCCGATATAGATCCGCTCCAGCACTTCGTCATTGCGCTCGTGCGCCGCGCGCAGGTTTTCCGGCATCTTCTCCGGGTCGTAGAGCTTGGCAACGGTTGCAGGGAAGTGCGCCTCGCGCGCCAGAAGGATGTTCTCCGCACAGGCCGTCAGATCGTCCCTGTTCTTCGTCGTGAGCGTCGGCACCGGGAAGGTATTCCATCCGAGGGCATTGGAGTAACGGAAATCGGTCTTGAGCTCGCCACAGACCGTGCCGATCCAGACCAGATGAAGCCGCGAGGGGATCAATGCCATGTTCCAGAGCGAGGCATCCACGATCATGAAGGCGAGATTGGAGATCACCGTACCCTGGGGCAGTACCCCGGCGGGAAACCATTCTCTGCGCTCGGAGCTTACGGATAATACAACGATCACATGGCTTGACGGAATCGTTCCCCGATACTGAAAGCGGTTTGGAAACAGTGAAAGTTGTTCTCTCGTTTCCTTCTTCTTGCTCGTGTTTCTGTGTCTAGCTACTTCGTACAGGCGGAAATCGATCTCAGGAATTGCTCTTGCAGTGTCCACTTGATCGTCGCCGATTACAAGAGAATTTCGAGTGTATCCGTGCAGGAAGTCCTGAGAACCGAAATATGGATGAAGATATCTTGTAGCCAATTCGTACTTTTCGGTAAGTCGATGCGCCTCTTCTTGCGAAAGGATTGGGTTTCCGTCGTCGTTGGGGATGCTACCTGTAAGCATGGAGGGCAGAATCTTTTGCAATGGCGCTGGGACGCTCTTGACATACAAGTTCTTTCCCTCAACGAGATATGCGGTGATATCCGAAACAATCCGAGATAAGGATCCGTAATTGATCGTCTTTCTCCTCTCCCGTGTTCTCGCTATGCCTACGATGACACCGGCATTTCGGGCCGCATTGTTCGACCACTTGAATGAATGATGGGCGAAGAAAATTTCAACACTGTCTCTCAACCTAAGGCAGGGCGCGTCTCCCCCCGACTCTACCGCCAGAATCTCATCGAAAGTAGCCACCCGAATCTCGGCCGAAGTAGCCACCCTGCCGGGGTGATTTCGGTCTGACGATTCGCTTGTGTCGCGCGTCCCGTGGCGCCGTTCCAGCAACGGCGGGAGGTATAGCGCGACGATCTGGGTGAGAGCCGCGATGAACCCGGCGCGTCTTCGAGGCGCGTTTCTGGCATGTCGGGGGCGCTTCCGTGAGTTCGAGACGCAGGAAGCCTTTGACAGCAGACTCACGCGTGAACATGGTCGCAAGGGGTCGTTCTGGAGTCTGATCGGCTGAAGAGCGACCGCACGACTTGCCGTCATGGCAGGGAATGCCAATGGTCGTCGCCGTACATCAACCATGCATCGGCCCGGTGTCCGTCCCAGCGATAGCAGATGCGCCTGCCCGGGACGGAGATGCCGACTATGTCGGGCCAGAATACCGCCACGGCCTCGCCGGCGGGATCGCGCACGCTCGGGTAGACGATGCCGTTGCTGGCGTGGTCGTTTCGCAGCATGCGTGCGAGAGACTGTGCCGCGGCATAGTCGTCCGCGTCGAGTTCGGTGCCGAACGCCGGCGGGCCGCGCAGGTCGTGGAAATCGGCTTCGAGACGGCCGACGAGCTCACGGTAATCTGCGATCGATGGCTCCTCGTCGGTTGCCGACATGAAGCGCTGGAAATGGTACAGAGTTTCAGCCAGGGCCACCTCTAAGCGGTCGCCAGCGTAGTACACGCCGTAGGTGCCGTCGCTGAAGCGGCTCGGCCTGTCTAGCGAGACGTGGCAAAAGGGCGCCATGGCCCTAGTGGCGCCCGGACCGGACACACGTCTTTGCGGCGGCACCAGCTGGATTGCACCGACCTGGTCGCGCATTCGCAGGTCGGTCTTGGCTTCGGCGGCCACGATCGGCTCCCAGTCGGCGGGATCGGCGATGTCCTCGAACAGGTCGACGGGAGGGTAGATGGAGCGAACCAGACGAAACGTGCGCGGCCAGTCAACCCTGCTGGTGATCGGAATCACCAACCGCCGCGTTCCGCGTCGAGACAGGCTCGCACTGCCGCCAGATCGGGGATGGAACCGGCGAGAAGCCGGTTGAGCGCGGTCTCTCCGCCGAACGCACGGTTCGGCTTGCGCAGCCAAGCGTAGCCGCGAGACGGGTCCGGAAACATATACCGGAGACCCTTATGAATGCCCATCAGCAGAGAGAGGCGCTCTCGGGTGTCGCGCGAGATGCGGGAGACCTGAACCTGGCCTGCCTTCCAGCGAGCGTAGGTTCGTGCCGCGGGCCAACCCAGCAGAATGCGTCCCTGGCGGTCGTTGAGCTTCCATCGTTGCGCGAGGTTGAAGAAGGCGCGCAGCATGGCGGCGGTTTCGGCATCGGTGATGTCGGTCGGGGAGGAATCCGTCTCGCGCGGGTCGAGGGCTGTCTCTGCCATACGGCGAACACTATAGCACGTTGTGCCTTTAAGCAAGACTGAGGCGTGTGCCCTGATCGGCGAGTTGATTTTTCCTGCGGCGGGATTTCGGGGTTTGGCGGGGCTGCTGGCGCCTGCCGGGACGACGACGAAGCCGGCGGCAGGCGCTTGAGGCGTGTGGGGAGCGGGACGGCCTGCATTTTCACGATGGTTGGGCCGTCACCGGCATTTCGGGCGCGCGCTCCGGCGTCGCGCCGGATCGGTGTCTCGGGGTTGCGCGGGTCGCGCCGGGGTCAGCCGGGCGAGGGTGTCGGCGGCGGCATGGCGAGGATCATCCGCTGGTGCGCCGCCATGAGATGGGCGCCGGCGGCGCCGAGCACGAGTATGGTCCGGCGCCCGTGACGGGTGACGCGGGCGACGAGGTGGATCCACACCGCGCGGATGCGCTTCATCCGCGCCCAGCGCCACTCGTGGCCGCAGGCGGCGCGGCGCACCAGCGCCATCGCGTTGAGCGCCAGCGCCGAGAGCCACAGCCAGGCGGCGTTCGCCCCGAACCGCC
>JAPPIT010000002.1 GCA_028820505.1 Defluviicoccus sp. | reverse complement strand
GGAGCGCGGACGGGGGCGAGAGCTGGACGCGGCTGACGGGCGGGCTGCCGGCGCGCATCGGGCCCGCGCCGCGCTCGATCGCGGTCGATCCGGGATCGCCCGAGACCGTGTTCGTCGGGCTCAACGACGGGGAGATATGGGCCACCCGGGACGGCGGCGAGGGGTTCTCCCGCATCGCCTCGGGCCTGCCGCCAGTGCTCGGGATCGCACCGGTGTCGGGCTGAATTCCCACCTCGACCGGCAGATCAGCCACGCATCTGGGCCGCCGAGTTCACCGTCGCGTGCAGGTTGCGGGCGAAATCCACCGCGCTCGCGATGTCCATCGACAGCGCGGACCGGGCGTATTCCTTGACCGCGAGGATCGCCGGGCGCGGGGCCTTTTCCAGGGCTTCGCGAAGGTCTTCGACGGCGTTCTCGAGGTCTTGGGGCGGCACTACGTCGCTGACGATGCCGAAGGAGAGTGCTTTCTGGGCGTCGATCGGCTTCGTCGAGTAGGTGAGATACATCAGCGCCTTGCGGGGCACGCGGTCGACCAGCGAGGACATCGCCATGGTGGGCATGATGTTGTGGCCCATCTCGGGCAGCTGGAAGATCGCCGCCGTGCTCGCGAGCGTGATGTCGCAAAGGGACGCCAGGGCGCAGCCGAAGCCGAGCGCGCGGCCCTGGACCACGCCCACGACCGGAATCGGGGAACGGCGGAAGGCGCCGTAGCACTCGAAAATCACCTCGTTCTGGGCGCGGCGCTCGTAGGCCCCGGGACGTTCCTCCGGCGGCCTTCCCATGATCGCGCGCCCGGTGCAGAAATCCGCGCCCGCCCCGCGCAGGACGATGAAATGGGACTCGCTGGCGCCGCCGATCGCCTGGCCCAGCGCGGCCGCCATCTCGTTCGTCACGCCATTGCCGGCGTCCGGGCGGTTGAGGACGATCTCCGTCGCACGGCCGGACTTCCGGACCAGGATTTCGTCGGACATGGTTTTCTTCCTCTCGCTTCAGTCTCCGCCGTTCGCTGCCCGAACGGCGCGCCACACGCTCTCGGGACGGACGGGCATTTCGAGATGGTCCACCCCGAACTCGGCGAGCGCGTCGACGACCGCGTTGACATAGGCGGCGAGCGACGGGGTCGTGCCGCCCTCGCCCCCGGAACGGATGCCGAGCGGGTTGTCGGGCGTGGGGACCTCGCTGATCTCGG
Source organism: Defluviicoccus sp. (assembly GCA_028820505.1). GTDB lineage: Bacteria > Pseudomonadota > Alphaproteobacteria > MPNO01 > MPNO01 > MPNO01. Next base: position 43,664 of record JAPPIT010000002.1, on the reverse strand, counting down.
TGTGGAAGGACGGAAGATCGTCGGCGCGCGGCATGGCGTAATCCATGAACGAGGCGGCCAGCGCCTGACCGCTCGCGGGATCGTAGACGCTCAGCTCCATCATGGCCTCGCCGAGCCCCTGGGCGATGCTCCCGTGCGCCTGACCGTGCAGGATCATCGGGTTGATCGCGCGCCCGACATCGTCGATTCCGGTATAGCGGAGGATCTCCGCGGTCCCGGTCTCCGGGTCCACCTCGACCTCGCACACGTGGCACCCGTAGGGGAACGCCGCGACGCGGACAGTTTCGTCCGAGATGCCGGCGAGCGGTCCCCGTAGCGCCTCCGGCAGCCCGTCGCCGCGCTCGGCGGCGCGGGCCACGTCGAAAAGACCGACGGATCGGTCGGTGCCGGAGACCTCGAAGCGGCCGTCCGCGAAGGCGATGTCCTCTTCCGCCGCTTCCATCAGACAGGCCGCGATCCGGCGCCCCCGGTCCACGATCTCGTCGGTCGCCTTGCCCATCGTGATCCCGGCGAGACGCATCGACCGTCCGGAATGGGAACCGCCGCCGACGGAGACGATATCGGTGTCGCCGGTGATCAGGTTCACCTCGTCCAGGGTGACGCCGAACCACTCGGCCGCGAGCTGGGCGAAGCTGGTCTCGTGGCCCTGCCCGCTCGACAAGGTGCCGATGACGACGTCGATCCGACCTTCGGACCGAATTGTTATCTCGGCCCTCTCCCGCGGGGCGCCGGTCGACGTCTCGATATAGTTGGCGATGCCGATGCCGCGGCACCTGCCCCGCAGTTGCGACTCCCGCCTGCGGCCGGCGAACCCGTCCCAGTCGGCGGCGGCGATCGCGGCATCCATCGCCGTTTCGTAATCGCCGCTGTCGTAGGTCATGCCGAGCGGGTTGGCAAACGGCATGGCGCTCTCCGGCACCAGGTTCCCGCGCCGCAGCGCAACCCGGTCGAAGCCGTGCGCGGCGGCCGCCATGTCGACCAGCCTCTCCAGAACGAACATGACCTCGGGCCGGCCGGCGCTGCGATAGGGGTTGGTGGGCGGCGTGTTGGTCACCGCGGCACGGGCCCGAAAACCGGCGGCCGGGACATCGTAGAGCCCGGTCATGATCTCGACGCCCTTGATCAGCGGCACGAAGGAGACGGTGTGCGCGCCGACATTGCTGACGTTCGAACCGCGCATCGCGAGGAACCGGCCGGCTTCGTCGAGGGCGAGCTCCGCGTCCACCGCGAGGTCGCGGCCCTGGTAGTCGCTGACGAACGATTCGCCGCGATCCGCCGTCCACTTGACGGGACGGCCGAGGCGCCTCGCGGCCCACGCCACCAGGGCGAATTCGGGATAGAACGCGTTCCGGGTGCCGTAATTGCCGCCGACATCGGCGGCCACCACCCGCACCCGGTCCTCCGCCACCCCGAGTATCTCGGCGAGTTCGCGCTTGGGCCGGACCACCCCGCCGCCGCCGGCATGGAGGGTGTAGCGGCCGGTCCCGGGATCGAACGCGGCGACGGCGGCGCGCGGTTCCATCGGAACGCCGGTCACCCGCGGGATCCGGGTTTCCAGGCGAACGACGTGACGGGCGTCCGCGAAGGCGCGTTCGGTGGCCGCCATGTCGCCCACGTCCGCATCGACACAGACGTTCGAGGACATGTCCTCCCAGAGCAGGGGCGCATCGGCAGCGCACGCACCGATGCCCTCGGTCACCGCAGGTAACGGTTCGTAGTGGATGTCCAGGCGCTCAAGGCCGTCTTTCGCCCGGTCGGGGCTCTCCGCGATCACCATTGCGACGGCCTCGCCGACGAACCGGGCCCTGTCCGCGGGCAGCGGAAACGGGAGAACCTGGCGCTTCGGCGTTCCGTCCCGGTTGACGAGCTCGATATCGGGCGGGCTCGTCGGCGCCGGCCTGTGGGGAATGCTCGCGAGGCCGTCCGCGAGCAAATCGGCGCCGGTCAGCACGGCAAGGACGCCCGGAACGGCGAGCGCCGCCTCTGTGTCGATCCCCGCGATCCGCGCATGCGCGTGCGGCGAGCGCGCCATCGCGGCATAGGCTTGCCCGGGCAGGTTGACGTCGTCGGAGAACCGGCCGCGCCCGGTCAGCAGGCGGCGGTCTTCCTTGCGGCGGAACGGCCGGCCGATCGCCGGCATCAGACCATCAATCCCAGGACACCGGGAAGCCACAGGCTGAGGGCTGGGAATATGGCGACGATCGCAAGCCGCGCGAGATCGGCGACGAAAAACGGCGCGATGCCGCTGAATATGGTCTTCAGCGGCACGTCCGGCGCCATCCCGTGCAGCACGAACGGGATGATGCCGATGGGCGGGGTGATCTGGCCGATCTCGATGACCATGATGTTGATTACCCCCCACCAGATCGGATCGAAGCCGAGCCCGACGACCAGCGGGAAGACGACCGGCAGCGTGATGATCATCGCCGCCACGGTCTCGAAGATGCTGCCGAGGATGATGTACATCACGAGCAGCAGGACGATGACCATCCAGGGTTCGAGGCCCGAGCTCTCGATCGCGCTCACCAGCACGGTCGGCATCTGGCTGAGGGTGATGAAGAAGGTGAAGATCGTCGCGCCGATGATGATGATGTAGATCAGCCCGGTCGAAGCGGCGGTCTGCACCAGCACCTCGCGCAGCACCTTGACCGTGAGGCGCCCGCGCAGCCAGGTGAAGCCGAAGGCCATGAAACAGCCGACCGCGGCCGCTTCGAGCACAGTGAACACGCCGCCATAGATGCCGCCTGAGACCACCGCGGCGAGCACCAGAACGCCCCAGCAGCTCCTGACCACCACCAGCCTTTCGCGCCACGGCATGCGCGGTCCCGCCGGACCGGAGCCGGGCCGGACCCGGACATAAGCCGCGATGGTCGCGAAATAGACCGCGATGCAGATGAGCCCGGGTATGACCGCCGCCGCGAACAGCGCGATCACGAACTGCTCGGTCAGCACGCCGTAGAGCAGCATCAGGTTGGAGGGCGGTATCAGGATGCCGAGGGTGCCGCCCGCGGCGATCGAACCTGCCGCGAGGGACGGGCGGTAGCCGCGTTCGCGCATCTCCGGGAGCGCGATGCGCATGAAGGTGGAGGCGGTCGCCAGCGAGGAGCCGCAGACGGCGCCGAAACCGCCGCACCCGCCGATCGTGGTCATCGCGAGACCGCCGCGATAATGCCCGATCAGGGCGTAGAACAGGCGGTAGAGGTCGCCCGACAGGCCGGCCGCCGAGGCGAAGCTCCCCATCAGCAGGAACATCGGAATCGCGCCGAGCTCCTGGGTCACCAGAACCTGCGTCGGCGCGGTGGCGAACATCTTGATCGCGGGTTCGAGGTCGAGCAGCAGCCAGACCCCGAAGAACCCCGCCGTCGCCATCGCGATGCCGATCGGCACGTGCAGGGCGATCAGCAGCAGCATGCCCGCGATCCCGATGACCGCGATAATCACCGGATCCATCGGTTCACCGCTCCCGCTGGAGATACAATTTTCTAGACACCGGAATCGACTGCGGTCGCCGGGGCCCTGGGCACGCCGCGCCAGGCCCGGAAGATCGCTTCGAGAACCACCACGACCTGGATCGCCGTGCAGGCGAAGACGATCGCCGTGACCATCCACCACCAGGGCGCCTGCGGGAGCTCAAGCACCGCGGTCGCCAGTCCGGTGAGGGTGACGTCGTGAAGCGTGAAACGAAAGAACTGCCAGCTGAACAGCACGAAGATGCAAAGCGTCACGAAACCGCCGAACGCTTCGAGCCAGAGCGCGCGGAACGGCCCGATCGCCCGGCCGAGAAACCTGATGGTCACGAAATGCCCGCCGATCAGGCAGATCGGAAAGAAGCTGGAGACGATGACCGCGAGATTGTACTTGCCGAGGTCGTCGACCCCGAGGATCGGCGCGTTGAACAGCCAGCGCATAAGCACGTCGACCACGATCGCGGCCGCCAGCCCGAGGATGGCCGTCGCGCCGATCAGCGCGATCCAGTTCGCCGCCGGGCCGAGCGTGCCGTTCGCGTCGAACGGCACGCTCTGCGTCGAATCGCCCGGGCCTTCCGGCATCGGGTTCACTGCCCGGCGCGGAGATCCTTCAGGATCGACTGCAGGGCGGCGTATTTGCGCTGGCCGTCCTTGTTCTTCGCGATCCACTCGGTGTGATAGGCCTTGAAAATGTCGTTGTAGAGCCGGTCGTGATCCTTCTGGGTCAGGCGAACGACGGTGCGCTCGCCCGGATCGGCGCGCAGCCTTCTGCCGTCGGCCTCGTAATAGTTGCCCATCGCCTTGCTGAGCTTGAGGCCTCCGTGACGCGCCAAGGCGTCGCGCGCCTTGCTGCCGAGCCGGTTATAGACGTCCTTGTGCATGGCGAGGATGAACGTGCGCACGCCGAGCGGTATGTCGATATGGCTCTTGATCAGCGGCGTGATGCGGAACGTGCCGAGCGCGGACCATCCGGCGAGCGCCCCCTGGATGACGCCGCGATTGAGCGACTCGGCGACCTGGCGGATCGACATGCCGACCGGGGTTCCGCCGAGCTTCTTCACGACATCGGCCTCGGCCTTGCCCGGAACGCGGAACTTGAGCCCCTTGATGTCGGCGAGGGAGGATATCTTGCGGTTGAGATGCATGCCGCTGTTGTCGTTGGTGTAGACACCGAACACATGCACTTTTTCCAGGCCGCCGAGGTGGCCCGCCTCGTACATTTTCCAGATCGCCACCGCGGCTTCGGCGGACCCGGTGTTACGGAACGTGTAGGGCAGGGCGAATATGGTGAAGTCGGGAAACAGCTTGGGCGTATAGGCCGGCAGGACCTGGGCTGCGTCCTGAATCTTGTTCATGACGCCTTCCCACTGCTTGCGCGGGCTTCGGATCAGCGCGCCGCCCCAGAATTCCTTGAATGCCACTTCTCCGCCGCTGTCCTTTTCGACGGTGCGGAGAAACGGAATGATGATCTTTTGCAGGTAGGCCGCCTTGGGCGGCGTAAACGAACCGATCTTCACGGTGACCGGATCGGCGGCCAGAGAAGGCGTTGTTGCGAGCACGGCGGCGGCGCCGATCGCGCCGATGAAATAGCGTAGCTTCATCTCGTTTCCTCCCTCGATTTGTATCGCAGATAAACGGAACGGCGTTCAGGTCCCTTCGTTGGGATCGTGATAGAGCTCACCGACGATGGCCGTCAGCCCCGGCTCCCCGTCGGCGGCGTGGTAGCGACCGTCGCGGTCGCGTCCGAGCCTGCCCTGCTCGCGCAATTCGTCGAGCGCGCAGGCGACTTCGCGGCCGTCCTCGCTGCCGATGGCCTCGACGATCTCGCCGAAATACAGCGGGCCCGCGCCGAGCGCCTGCTCGACGGTCTGGAACCGGGCCTGTCCGTCGAACGTCTTGGCGGCGCATCGGGTGAAGCGGATCTCCTTGTCGGTACCGAACGGGCGGGTGCAGTCGAAACCCGCCTTGGCCCCGGTCCTGCGCCCCTTGAGCGACGGGTCCATCGGCATCGACATCGTGCCGGTCAGCATCACGATGTCCTCGTCGGCCTGGAAGCGGGTGCCGAACGCCCATTCCACCTGCCGCTCGTCGCGGATGTCGATGTCCTCGTCGAACACCCAGACATGCTTCAGGCGGCGGAGGCCGCCGAACAGGGCGGAGATGGCGTGCCTCGGCTCGCCCAGTTCGCGCTGCCGGATCGACACCCGAAGGGCGTTCGCCCCGCCCGCCGTCGGACGAAGACAGGCCGCCACGGGCTCGCGCACCGCCTGTTTCAGGATCCGCATCGCTTCCGCTTCCAGGCGCAGCGCGGTGATGTTCGCCGAGTCGGTCTCGTCGAGGACGAAGGCGCTGCCGTGCTGCAACGTCTGGTGCAGCACGTCCTCGCGCATGGTAATCGCGGTGCAGGTGAAGACCGGATCCATGTGGATTGAACCGTAATACCCCATGTACTCGCCGAACGGCCCTTCGGGCTCGACATAGCCGCGCTCGTCGAGATAGCCCTCCAGCACGATCTCGGCGTCCGCCGGGACCCGGATGTCGTTGGTCAGGCTCTTGACGACCGGCGCGGGTTCGCCCCTCATCGTCGCGATCAGGCTCAACTCGTCGCCCGGAACGCGCGTCGTCGCCGCATACATGTCCAGCGGGTGGCTGCCGATGGTGAAGGTGACGGGAAGCCGCTCGCGGCGGGCGGCGCACGCCTGGTAGATCCGCTTGAGGTCGGAGGGCGCGGTGACGTTGGTCCCCGCCTGATAGCGGTTCCTGAGCGACAGGCGCCGGCTCCCGACATTGGTCCGTCCGGTCTCGGGATCGACGGTGTAGTCGATACCGGACGAGATGTAGCAGCTGCCGTCGAATTCGTGCTGCAGGTGGAACGGGAGCGCGGTCAGGTCGACGTCCTCGCCGACGATCTTGACGGCGTGGACCGGCGCTTCGCCGGACGGCACCTCGACGACCTCCTGCGGGTTCGCCATGCGGCGGTAGAACTCGTCGTAGATCTCTTCCTCGCTGCTGTCGAACGCGGCGATCAGGCGCCGCCGCCCGGCGGACGCCTTGGCGACGAGCTCCAGCCGGTTGGGGCCGGCCTGCTTGAAAAGGACGGCCTTGGGCGTCGCTTCGATGATCGGGCTGAGGCCGGTGAGCGGCACCGGCCCGTCATGGATCTCGACCTCGTCGATCTCGATCAGGCGTTCGACGAAACGGCGCAGACGGAACTTGTCGAAATCGAACTCCCGGACGTTCGCCATTTCGCAACACCCCATTGCCGGTCCGTTTTCGAGTCAACCACACGCAAAATGCGGACGCAAACGGCGGCCTCAGCCGTCTCCCGTACCGATGCCGTTGCCGGCGAAACCCAGCTGGCGGGACAGGCGTTCCGCGAATGCGGTGAGGTCATCCGCCGCGTCCCCGTCCCAGGCGACGTCGAGGGTTTCCTGCCGCCCCATGATGCCGACCACCGTCGACAGGTCGCCCCTGTGGTCGAATATCGGCGCGGCCATGGCGTTGACCCCGGCGAACAGCGCTCCCCTGACCCGCGCCAGCCGGCGCTCGCGCACCTCCCGCAACAGCGTTTCGCGGGCGTCCCTGGACAGCTTGACGGCGACCGCCGGCCGCCGCCGCGACTGCTTCCGGTCCTGCTCGTCGAAGCGGTCGACCCGGGCGCGCGGCATGTAGGCGGCGAACACCTGCCCCGCCGCGGTGGACAGGAAGGGCAGGACCGAGCCCACGCGGATATTGAGCGTGACGGGATGCGCGCTCTCCTCGAGGCCGATGCATGTGACCCCCATGTCGCCCCAGATCGCCAGGAAGACGGTCTCGTCCACCCGGTCGCGGAGCTCCGGCAGGGCCTCGTAGGCGATGCGGATCGGGTCGACCCGGCGCAGCCCGGCGAGGCCGATCGAGATGGCGCTGGGTCCGATGCTGTAGGCGCCGTTCCGTTCCGGCTGGGCGACCAGCCCGGTGCGCGTCAGGCTGATCAGATAGCGGTGGACCTTGGCGCGATGCATGCCGGCGGCGTCGGCGAGCGCGCCGAGCGGCATCTGCCCGCCGCCTTCGGCGAGCGCGCCGAGGATGGCCGCGGCGGTCTCGACCGAGCCGATCCCGAGCCGGTCCCCTTCCTCTCCGGGCATATCGGTCGACTCCGTGGGTTGGATGTTGACGACGGCGATCCCGGTTGACTCAACAGGTATAACGGATCATACTTATTATGACAGAAATTCGGACTCACGCCACCCATTCTTTCGGCCAACGGGAGACCTCGCATGACCCAGACCGTCAAGGACAAGCCGTCCGTCGACACGAGCCCGACCGACCCCGCGCGGGAGGGGGATGCGGGTTTCGGCAATGCGCGCGTGATCACCGCGGACGAATACTTCAAGCGCGTGCGTCATACCCATGTGCGCGGCTGCAAGTGGGAGGCCGAGGACTGGCAGGAGACGCTGGAGGAGCTGGGCAAGGACCCGATCCGGCACGCCGAGCGCCGCTTCGTGAGCCTGATCAACGAGGATCACGGCGACCTCGCCGGCGCGTCGCCCGGCATCTTCATCGGCATCCAGCTGATCCATCCGGGCGAGCTGGTTCCCAATCACCGGCACAACTCGGTCGCGATCTACCACTATTTGCAGGGCACCGGCTTCACCACGGTCGAAGGCACGCGCTATTCCTACAAGAAGGGCGACACCATCGTCTGCCCGCCCTGGGCCTATCACGAGCACGAGGCCACGGGCGACGAGGACACGATCATGTATGTGTGCCAGGACATGACCGAGATGGCGGCCAAGCGGACCCTGTTCTTCGAGGAGCCGGTGGGCGTCGAGAACGTTCGCCACATGGTCCAGGGCACCAGCAAGTCGTGGAGCGCGACCCGCGATCCGGACAAGGAATAGAGCGGCGACGCGCCGGAAAGGAGGCGGAGATGCAGTTCATGGGCATTGAGTCGGTTGTTTTCGGGACCCCCGATCTTCCGGCGGCCGGAAAATTCTTCGCCGACTGGGGCCTGAAGGCGGTCAAGAACGGACGCTCGGAAAAGATATTCGCCACCGAGATCGGCAGCCGCGTCGTCGTCCGGGCGGAGGGTGCGAGAGGCCTCGCATCGCCGCTGAGCCCGGCCGGCGGGTTCCGCGAGGTGATCTGGGGGGTGAGGGGAAAGCGCGACCTCGCGCGGATCGCCAGGGAGCTCGGTTCCGACCGCGAGCTCAAGATCGACCGTGACGGGACGATCCATACCCACGATCCCAACGGGATCGGCATCGGCTTCCGGGTGTGGCCGCACCGCAAGCGGCTTTCGGTGAAGGCGGCCGCCTTCAATACCGGCATGGAGCGGGCGCGGGTCGACAGCCCGGCGCCGCTCTACGACGAGGGCGCGAGCCCGCTCGGGATCGGCCACGTGGTCTTCCTCGCGGCGGACATCGAGGCGGGCGAGAAGTTCTACCGCGACCGGCTGGGCTTCCGTCTTTCGGACCGCTATTCCGGGAATCGCGCGGTGTTCCTCCGCTGCTCGCCGGAGAACGAGCACCATAATTTGTTCTTCCTCAACACCAACGGGGCCAAGACCGAGCTCCAGCACGTCGCCTTCCAGGTGCGCGACATCCATGAGATGTTCGGCGGCGGAGTGCGAATGAAGCAGCTTGGCTACAGGACCGATGTCGGTCCCGGGCGCCACCCCGTGTCCTCGGCCTATTTCTGGTACTTCGAGAGCCCGCTCGGCGGGGCCGTCGAGTACTACGCCGATTCCGACTACGCGACCGAGGCATGGAAGCCCCGGACCTTCGAGGGTCTGCGATTTTCCCAATGGCACGTCCAGGACGGCGTCGGGCCGGCCGTCGGAGGGCGGGTCAAGGAAGAACGGCCGGCCAGCTGAGCCCGGGAGGACGCAGCCATGGAAGAAAGACCGCGCTACGTTCACCGCACGCTCAACACCGATCCCGGCGACTACGAGAAGGCGTTGAGCCGTACGCTGTTCGGAATTCTGAGCAAGAGCATCCACGATCTTCCCGGGATCGTGCGGGCGCTCGACGAGAGCGACCTGCGGCCGCCGGAAGGCGATCGCTGGACCGAGGAGATTTTCGCCGCGGAGATGGAGCGGCTGGGCGCCTATCCCAACAGCTCAGGCGCCCCGTTGGGCGAGCATCCGTCGGGCATCGTTCCGCCCGGCACCTCGACCCGCGAGCGGCCGCCCAAGGGCGAGCACGGGAGGCACTGAGATGGACGGCACCGAGACCCGGCAAGAACATGTCGACCGCCTGCTGGCGACGGGGATCCGCAATCGCTGGTGGTGCATCGGCCCCTCGGCGATGGTGCAGGACACGCCGGTCGCGCTGACGCGGCTCGGCGAGAAGCTGGTCGCGTGGCGCGACGAGACGGGCAAGGTCAACCTGGTCGCGGACCGGTGCCCGCACCGCGCGGCGGCGCTCTCCATGGGCAAGGTGATCGACGGCCGGCTGACCTGCCGTTACCACGGCGTCCAGGTGGGCGGCGACGGGCGCGTGCTCGACGTGCCCGCCTTCCCGGGCTGCGAGCTGGTCGGGCGGGAGCTGGTGAAGGCCTATCCGACGGTCGAGCATTTCCAGGCGATCTGGGCCTGGTTCGGCGACGAGGCGCACGCCGAGCCGCCGCCGATCGACCTGCCGGAGGAGCTCACCTCGCCGGAATGGACCGGCTTCCTGGTCTCGACCACCTGGCACGGCAACTACCAGTACGTGCTCGACAATTTCGTCGACATCATGCATCCGCCCTATCTGCACGACGACACCTATACGCTGGCCTACGGCGACAAGTCGGACGTGGTCCAGATCGACGACACCGAGACCGGCTTCATCGTCCGCCGCAAGGAGGACAAGGAGAGCAACGTCGAGCGGATGGAGTTCGTCGCCTGCAACAACGCCCATGCGCGGGTCGGCGTCTACATCCCGCCGGGCGGCGGTCCGGGCGGGTTCCTCCGCATCATCGCCACGGTGGTGCCGATCGACGAGAACTCGAGCCAGTTCAACGCCTGGCGGATGCGCAAGCTGGACGGCTGGCAGGGCGCCATGTTCCGTTTCATGTTCAACAACCTGTACGAGCCGCTGACCTGGGAGGTGATCGAGCAGGACCGGGAGATCCTGGAGACGTTGCCGCCCTGGCCGGCGCCGGAGAACCTCTACCAGCACGACCTCGGCGTCGCCCGCATCCGGCGCTACTACCGCAAGGAGGCCGAGGCCCAGGTCGCCGCGCTCGAACGCCTCGCCGAAAACAAGGCCGCCTGAGCCGCCGCGGAGCCTCGCACGATGCTGAAGATCTGGGGCCGCGCCAATTCGATGTGCGTGCAGAAGGTTCTCTGGTGCTGCGGCGAAGCCGGCATTCCGTTCGAGCGGATCGACATCGGCGGCAAGTTCGGCGGCAACGATTCGCCGGAATACCGGGCGCTCAACCCCAACGGGGTGATCCCGACCGTCGACGATGACGGGTTCGTGCTGTGGGAGTCGAACAGCATCGTGCGCTACCTGGCGGCCAAGCACGACGCGGGCAATCTGTGGCCTGTCGACCCGGTCGAGCGTGCCGACGCGGAGCGCTGGATGGACTGGCAGCTCTCGACGGTCTATCCGCACATGCCGACGATTTTCCTGGGGCTGATCCGCACGCCCTCCGAGAAGCGCGACATGGCGGCCATCGGGGCGGCGATAGAACGCGTCACGCAAGCGCTCGCCGTGCCGGAGAAGCGCCTCGCCGACCGCGACTTCCTGGCCGGCGCCCGCCTCACCATGGCCGACATCCCGCTCGGCATCTCGATCTACCGTTTCTTCAAGATGGTCGCCGACCGTCCCCCCTTCCCCAACATCGAGGCGTGGCAGTCGCGGCTCGAGTCCCGCCCGGCATTCGAGAAGTTCGTCGCCGGCCCCCTGCACTGACGGAGACCCAGATGGATTACACGCGCGCCGAGGCGAAGGACTATGCGCTCGAACGCTGGCACGGTTGCTGCAACGTCATCCTGCCGAGCTTTACCGGCGACCTGAAAGGGCTCAACGAGCAGGCGATCCGCCACGACGTGCGGCGCAACATCGAGCAGGGGTTCTGGGGCGCGCTGATCGTCTCGGAATGCGGCACCACCAAGGACGAGATGCGGCAATTCATGGAGATCGCGGTCGACGAGGCGGCGGGCCGGCAACAGTTCCTGGTCCACGGCACGCACGACACGCCCGACGACATCGTCGAAATGTGCAAGGCGGGCGAGGCGATCGGCATGGACGGGCTGCTGCTGGGCCACCCCAACTCGTTCTATCCCGAGACCCGGGACCGGCTCTACGACTATCTCGCCTATGTGTGCGACCGGACGGACCTCGCGGTCTGCCTGTTCGCGGCGGGGCACTGGAACTATGGGCGGCTGCACCCGAGCGGATACCCGCCGGACGTGCTCGCGCGCGCCTGCGACCTGGAAAACGTCGTCGCGGTGAAATACGAGGTCGCCCGGCCCGGGATCGCTGGCGACTACGAGTTCTGGAAGATGATTCGCGACAAGCCGGTCCTGTTCTCCGACCCGCTGGAAGCGCACGCGCCGCTGACCGTCGAGATGTTCGGCCAGCAATGGATGGGAACCAGCAACTACGAGTATTTCGGAGAGCGTATCCCGAAATACTTCAAGATGCTGCGCGAGGGGCGCTACGAGGAGGCGATGGAGGTCTACTGGTCGCTCCAGCCGGTGCGCGCCACCCGCTTCGCGGTCCAGGGAACCTTCGCCGGCGCCAACTTCATCCACCGCTATCTGTGGAAGTACCAGGCCTGGCTGCACGGCTATGCCGGCGGCCCCATGCGCCAGCCGATCATGAAGCTCACCGACCCGCAGATGCGGCAGGTGCGCGAAGGGTTGGTGCGCGCCGGCTTCGAGCCGGAGGACGCGCCGTTTTCCGAGTTCTACCGGGGTCGTTACCCGACGTGAGGGCGGACCGGTGACGCTCATCCTCAACCATGCCGACGTCCTCGCGGCGGTCGACATGAACGATGCGATCGAGGCGATGGAGGCCGCCTTCGCGGAGGAAGGCGCGGGCGGCGTCAACCAGCCGCCGCGCACCAATATCCGGCTGGCGAACGGCTTCCTGCGCATCGGCCCGGTGGTGATGGAGCGGAGCGGCTGGATGGGGTTCAAGGCGATGAACCTCTCCGCCGGAATCGGCGTCCGCTACCAGGTCCACCTCTACACCGTCGCCGACGGCGACCTCAAGGCGATCATGGACGCCCAGCATCTGACGACGCTGCGCACCGGGGCGACCAGCGCGGTGGCGACGCGGCGCCTCGCCCGCGACGAAGCGGTCACGGTCGCGGTGCTGGGATCGGGGGTGGAGGCGCGCGTCCAGCTCGAGGCGATGCACGCGCTCGGCCTGGTCGCGGGCGCCCGCGTGTTCAGCCCGACCCGGGAAAACCGCGAAGCGTTCGCCGCCGCCTACGCCGAAAGCCTCGGGATCGAAGTCGCGCCGGTCGGGGACGCGCGCGCGGCGGTCGACGGGGCCGGCATGGTCGTGGCCGCGGTAAAGGCGAGCGAGCATGCGTTCTACGGCGCCTGGCTGGAACCGGGGATGCACGTGAACTCGGTCGGCACCGCCCGGCCGAACCAGCGCGAGATCGACCCCGAGACATTCGCGCGCAGCGACGTCACCGTCGTCGACACAAGGCACGGCGTCCTCAACGAGGCGGGCGACGCGATCGAGGCGGCGGACGCGATCGTGCCGGACGAGGTGCACGAGCTCTGCAACGTGGTCGCGGACGGCACGCCCCGGCGCACCGACGATACCCAGATCACGCTGTTCAAGTCGGTCGGCACCGGCATCCAGGACATCGCGCTAGCGGCGAAGATCTACGAACGCGCGCGCGACCGGGGCCTCGGCATCGAATTTGCCGACCTGTTGAACGTCAAGAAGGCCTGAGGGGGAAGACATGAACGAGTCGAAGCCGCTGACTCCGGTCCAGTACCTGGCGCAGTTCAGTCCCGACGCGTCCCGGTCCTTCCAGGAACTCCGGAGCGCCGTGATGGAATCGGGCCCGCTCGACCGCAACACCTGCGAACTCATCACGCTCGGCGCCTTCGCCACCGTCGGCAACGAGGCGAGCTTCAAGACCCATGCAAGGCGATTGCTGAAGGAAGACGTGCCGGTGGCGGCGCTGCGTCAGGCGGTTCTGGTCACCTTCGCGGCGACGGCCACATTCGGCGACATCGTCGCCGCGCTGCGCTGGATCGACGACATCGCACAATAGATCGAACGGTGGGGGCCGAAACCGGATCGGATGCGAACTGGCGGATGATCGAGGGGAGGCCGTAGGGATTCAGCTTGAGGATCTGGCGGGACGGACCGCGCTGGTCACGGGAGGCGCGCGCGGGCTGGGCCTTGCGATGGCGCTCGGGCTGGCGCGCGCCGGGGCCAGGGTGAGCCTCGTGGACGTCGACGCGAAGGCGCTCGACAGCGCCCGCGCGCGGGTCGCCGGGGAGGTGGGCGACGACCGGGCGTTCGCGCAGGCGGCCGACGTGAGCGACGAGGCGGCGGTCCGTTCCGCGATCGCGGCGACCCTGGACTTCTCGGGCGGTCTCGACATCCTGGTCAACGATGCCGGCATCGGCCCGCCCGCGAACGGCCTCGGCCTGTTCGACGACCCGGAGAAATTCTGGGAAAACGACCTCGGACGCTGGCGCCGCACGGTCGAGGTCAACACGGTCGGCAGCCACGTGATGGCGGCGCTTGCCGCGCCGCACACGATCGAGCGGGGCTGGGGGCGGATCGTCAACGTCACCACGTCGCTGAACGCCATGTACATGCCGGGTTGCGGCGCCTACGGACCCTCCAAGGCGGGGCTCGAGGCCAACACCGCGACAAGATCATGCGGATCGTCGGACCGGTAATCGTCCGTCCCCTGCTCGCGGAATGGGAGATCGAGAAGGAGAACGGGGCGCGGCCGGTTCGCAGGCGCCGCCGGACGGGACCCCGACCGCGTTCCCTTCCTGCCGGGCGGTTCACTCAACCTTGGACGGGCCCTGCCGCATGAGCTTCGATCCGAAACCCCGCCCCCTCGCTAGACGGCAAACGCGCCATTGCGGGAGGCTGAAGGTCCGGGCGAAGTAGCGCTTGCCGCCGTTGGGGCGCCAATCCACACTCGGCCGATATGGCAAGCCGAGAATCGGAAAGCGCGAATATGTGACCCGACCGCTCAATTGCGGGGCGACCGTCCCCGAGCGCGTGGAAATCTTGAAATGCGCCCGGTTAGCCCATGTCGAAGGACGCGCTGGCGGCAAGCCGGGGGAATGGAGGCAGAAATGTCAGGCGGTGCGGCGCTGTCGGAATTCATGGACTGGATCGTCAGCCGCAATCCCGGCGAAACAGAGTTTCATCAGGCCGTCCACGAGGTCGCCAGGAGCGTCGTTCCCTTCGTCCACGAATACCCGGTCTATGCCAAGATCAGGGTGCTCGAGCGCATGGCGGAGCCGGACCGGGTGATAAGTTTCCGGGTGGTCTGGGCCGACGACGACAATGAGTTGCATGTGAACCGGGGTTATCGCGTGCAGTTCAACAACTCCATCGGCCCCTACAAGGGCGGCATCCGCTTTCACCCCTCGGTCAACCAGAGTGTCCTGAAGTTCCTCGGCTTCGAGCAGATCTTCAAGAACTCGCTCACCGGCCTTCCCATGGGCGGCGGCAAGGGAGGCGCCGACTTCGATCCCAAGGGCCGCAGCCAGCACGAGATCATGAAGTTCTGCCAGAGCTTCATGACCGAGCTCTACCGCCATATCGGCGCCACCATCGACGTTCCGGCCGGCGATATCGGCGTCGGCGCGCGGGAGATCGGCTACATGTTCGGCCAGTACAAGCGGCTGACAAACGCCTTCGAGGGCGTGCTGACGGGCAAGGGGCTTGAGTTCGGAGGCTCGCTGCTGCGCCCCGAGGCCACGGGCTACGGAGCCGTGTACTTCCTGGAGGAAATGCTTGGCCATAGGGGAGACGCGATCGATGGAAAGCGCGCGGCGGTTTCCGGGTCGGGAAATGTCGCATGCCATGCGGCCGAAGCAATTCTGCAGCACGGCGGCAGGCCCGTGACGCTCAGCGACTCGAGCGGCTTCGTACACGACCCCGCCGGCATCACGCAGGAGAAACTCGACTGGGTGAAGGAACACAAGAAGCAGCGGGGCAACCGCATCTCGGCCTATGCCGATGAATTTCCCGGCGCGCAGTTTCATCCCGCTGCACGGCCGTGGGGCGTGCCCTGCGAGGTGGCGCTTCCGTGCGCGACCCAGAACGAACTGCTGGCCGACGACGCCAGGCAACTGCTCCAGAACGGCTGCGTCGCAGTCAGCGAGGGCGCAAACATGCCCTGCGCGACGGAAGCGGTCGACGTGTTTCAGGAAGCGCGGATCTGTTTCGCTCCGGGCAAGGCGTCCAACGCGGGCGGCGTTGCCATGTCGGGCCTCGAGATGAGCCAGAACGCCGCCAGACTTTACAGGGACGAGGACGATCTCGCGAGGGCGCTGCGGACGATCATGCGCGACATTCACGCCGCCTGCGTGCGCCATGGAGAGGCTGGCGGCGGCTACGTCGACTATGTGAGGGGAGCGAATATCGCGGGCTTCAAGAAGGTCGCCGACGCGATGCTTGCCTTCGGTGTCGTCTGAAGGGCAGGGCGCCGGTCGCCTGGCGAACGACCACGGAACGATCCTACAGCGACAGCAGCTCCGGACGATTCCGCCATGACACCTCCGGCGTGTTCGTTCGGTCACGGGTGAGAATTCGGAGTGGATGAAGATCGGTGCGCCGAAGGAGCGCGACTGGACCGGCATTTCCACCACATCGGCATCGGCACCGATCCGCTCCATCACCCGCTGACCGAACACAGACGCTGAGTTAGCCCCAATACCGTTCACTTTATGACTTTGATGCTGTTGACAGGATTGGGGCTAAACCGGAGCAAGTCCGCGCATGACGCGGTGCGGGAGGCACCGCCCGATCTTGGCCGCTTCGGGAACTCGCCTATAGTACTGCGGACATCGCTGGACGAGCGGAGGGGACATGATCATCGATTGCCACGCCCATGTGAGCGCGCCTTCCGAGCTGTGGGCCTACAAGGCGACGCTGCTGGCCCATCGCGGCTCGCACGGGCGCGGCCGGGTGAACGTCAGCGACGACGACATCCGAGAATCCGTCGAGAAGAAACATTTCCCCGGCTCCGGACACAGCCACATGGGCTATATCGATGCGCTCGGGACCGACATGCAGCTGGTCTCGCCGCGCCCGTTCCAGCTCATGCATTCCGAAAAGCCGGCGAGGCTCGTCCAGTGGTTTCACGAGGAATGCAACGACATGATCCACCGGGAGACGCAGCTCTACCCGGACCGGTTTATCGGGATCGCCGGCCTGCCGCAGCCCTGCGGCGAGCCGCTCGACATGGCGATCCGGGAGCTGGAGCGGTGCATCTCGGAACTCGGCTTCAAGGGCTGCCTGCTGAACCCCGACCCCTATGAGAATACCGGCGTCCACCCGCCCGCCCTCGGCGACCGCTACTGGTATCCGCTCTACGAGAAGCTGTGCGAGTTCGACGTGCCGGCCCATATCCACGGCACCGGGTCCCGGTCCGAGCGCGAGCCCTATTCGCTCCGCTTCATCAACGAGGAGACGACGGCGGTCTACGGTCTGGTCAACTCCCAGGTGCTCGACGATTTCCCGGATCTCAAGATCGTCGTCAGCCACGGCGGGGGCGCGATCCCGTACCAGCTCGGACGGTTCGAATCCGGCACGCTACGCCGCGAAGGCGCCGAACGCTTCAGCCGGCGCATGCGGCGGCTCTACTACGACACCGTCCTCTACACGCCGGAGGCGATCGAACTGCTGATCAGGGTCGCGGGTGTCGACCGGTGCCTGTTCGGCGCCGAGTGTCCCGGCGTCGGCTCGTCGATAAACCCCGATACCGGGCGCCATATGGACGACGTCGCGCACCATATCAAGGGGTTCGACTGGCTGTCCGATTCCGACAAGGACAAGATCCTCGCCGGCAACGCGCGCCGCGTCTTCAATCTCGATGCCTGAGCGTCGCCGCTAGCCGGAGAGCCGCCGGTGGGACGGTTTTTCGTTCAGAGGCTGGCCGTGGCCGTGCTGGTGGCGATCACGGTCTCCGTCATCGGTTTCGCGCTCCTGCGCGTGTCGGGAGATCTCGCGGCCGACCTCGCCGGTGAGGACGCGAGCCCCGCCGAGATCGCCGAGATCGCGGCGCTCTACGGCCTCGACCGGCCGCTGCACGAACAATATCTGAGCTGGGCAGCGAACGCGCTGGGCGGCGATCTCGGCCAGTCGCTGTTCACCAACGAGCCCGTGATGGACCTGATCCTGGAACGGGTCGGGGTGACGATACTGCTGTCGCTCTATTCCCTCGTGCTCGCGCTGGCGATCGCCATCCCGCTCGGGGTGCTGGCCGCGATCAGGGCCAATACGTCCATAGACCGGGCGGCGCTCGGGGTGGCGGTGTTCGGACAGGCGATCCCGAATTTCTGGTTCGGGCTGATCCTGATCTACCTGTTCGGCGTATTGCTGCGGTGGCTGCCGATCTCGGGCTCGTCCAGTTTCGCCCATTTCATACTGCCGACCGTGGCGCTGGGTACGGCGGTGATGCCGGCGCTGATGCGGCTTACCCGGACCGGGATGCTGGAGGTCCTCGAAGCGGACTTCATCCGCACCGCGCGGGCGAAGGGGCTCAGGCCCGGCGCGGTGTTCTTCAAGCACGCGCTCAGGAACGCCATTCTCCCGGTGGTGTCCCTGTCGGCGGTGTCGCTGGGTTTTCTGCTCGGGGGCTCGGTGATCGTCGAGACCGTCTTCGCGCTCAACGGCATCGGCCTGCTCGCCTACGAGTCGATCCTCCGCAGCGACTTCCCGGTGGTGCAGTCGATCCTCGTCTTCGTGTCCCTCGCCTATATCGTGCTCACGCTGGCGTCCGACCTGATCAACGCCCGCCTCGATCCCCGGATCAGGCTGGGATAGGGAAGCCGATGGCGGGCGGGCTCTTCGCGAACGAATTCCGGGTCGACGCGCCCGCGCCCGGAGAGATCATGCGCCGCCGCGCACGCAGCCATGTCGGGTTCCTGGCGGGCAGCGGGTTCGTTCTCCTCGTCGTTCTCCTGGCCGTCTTCGCGCCGTGGGTCTCGCCGTCCGATCCGTTCACGCAGGATCTCGATGCCCGTCTGCTCGATCCGATCTGGGGGAAGGGCGGCGATTGGGCGCATCCGCTCGGTACCGACTCGCTCGGACGGGACTATCTGACGCGCATCCTGTTCGGCGCCCGGATTTCGCTGACGATCGGGTTCGGCGCCGCCATCATTTCCGGCGTCGTGGGGTCGACGATCGGAATCGTCGGCGGCTATTTCGGCGGCCGCGTCGACGCCTTCGTGATGTACCTGATCAACGTCAAGCTGGCGTTGCCCGGCATCCTGATCGCGCTCTCCCTGGTTTCGGTATTCGGCGGCTCGCTCGTTGCGCTGATCGCCATCCTCGGCTTCCTGTTCTGGGACCGTTTCGCCGTCGTTACCCGGAGCGTCACGCAGCAGGTCAGGGGCCAGGAATTCGTCGCCGCCGCCGAGGCGGTCGGCGCGTCCCACGCGCGCATCGTGACGCGCGAAATCCTGCCCAACGTGATGAGTCACATCATCGTCATCGCGAGTCTGGAAATGGCGATCGCCATTCTTGTCGAGGCCGTGCTGTCGTTTCTCGGCCTCGGGATCCAGCCGCCCACGCCGTCATGGGGCCTGCTCATTTCCGAGGGGCGGAATTTCATGTTCTTCAAGCCCTGGCTGATCACGCTGCCCGGGCTCGCCTTGTTCTTCCTGGTGATCGCGATCAACCTGATGGGCGACGGCATTCGCGACATCACCGTGCCCGAGGGCCGCGCCCGGTGACCGGCGATGACGACACCGTCCTCAGGGTGCGCGACCTCTGTGTCGACATTCCGGTGCCGTCCGGGACCCTCCATGCGGTACGAAATGTCGACCTGTCGGCATTTCGCGGCCGAACGCTCGCCATCGTCGGCGAGTCCGGATGCGGCAAGACGATGACGGCGCTCGCGGTCATGCGCCTTCTGCCCGGCCGCGCGACGCTGAGGGCGCGGGAAATCGGTCTTCTGGACACCGACCTGCGCTCGGTTTCCGACAAGGCGTTCTCGGCCATACGCGGAAACCGCATGGCGATGATCTTCCAGGACCCGATGACCTCCCTGAACCCGGTCTACACGATCGGGGACCAGCTCGAAGAGATTTACCTCCGCCACCGGGGGAGCGGCCGGCGCGAGGCGCGCGAACGGGCGGAATACCTGTTGGGCCGCGTCGGGATCGTCAATCCCGGCGCGCGGCTCGGGCAGTTTCCGCATCAGCTCTCGGGCGGGCTTCGCCAGAGGGCGATGATCGCGATGGCGCTGATGTGCGACCCGGCCCTGATCGTCGCCGACGAGCCGACGACGGCGCTCGACGTCACCGTGCAGGCGCAGGTCCTCCACCTTCTCAAGGACCTGCAGGCGGAATTCGACATGGCGCTGATCCTGATCACCCACGATCTCGGGATCGTCGCGCGCATCGCCGACCGGATCGCCGTCATGTATGCCGGGCGCATCGTCGAGACCGGATCGAGCCGGCAGATATTCACCGCCCCGACCCACCCCTACACGCAGGGGCTGATCGATTGCATTCCCTACCCGGGAAAGACCGAAAGACGGACGGCGCTGGGCTCCATTCCCGGCATCGTTCCCTCTCTCATCGGCGATGCGCCCGGGTGCCTGTTCCGCAACCGTTGCGCCCTGGCGGAAGAGCGCTGCCGCGACGGCGGAAACCTCGAACGGCCCGTCGAGGACGGCCACACCTACCGTTGCATCCATCCCGTCGAGCGGCTGCGCGGGGCCGCGGTTCCGTCATGAGCGCCGCATCGGCGATCGCCCCGGGAGAGACGCCGGTGCTCGAATGCGACGGCGTCACCCGACTCTTCAGGGTCAAGAAGGGTCTGTTCGAGGCCGCTTCCATCCTGCGCGCCGTGGACGACGTGTCCTTCGCGGTACGGAAAGGCGAGGTGCTTGCGATCGTCGGCGAGTCCGGGTGCGGCAAGACGACGCTCGCGCGCATGCTCCTCGGGCTCCTGCCGCCCTCCGGCGGGACCATACGGTTCGCCGGCCGACCGATGGAGGACGTCGGCCGCTCGGAGATCGCCGCCCGCGTGCAGCCGGTCTTCCAGGACCCCTATTCGTCGCTCAACCCCCGCAAGACGCTGGGGCAGATCGTCGGACTGCCGCTCGCCGTCCATCGCATCGGCACCGAAGCCGAGCGGCGCGACCGGATCGCCAGGATCATGGAGCTCGTGGGTCTTCCCTCCCATCTGGTCCATGCCTATCCGAATCAGCTTTCCGGCGGCCAGCGCCAACGGGTGGCGATCGCCCGCGCGCTTGCCATCGAGCCCGGCATCGTCGTCTTCGACGAACCCACCTCCGCTCTCGACGTATCCGTGCAAGCGCAGATCCTGAACCTGCTGATGGAGCTGAGGCGCACGCTCAAGCTGACCTACGTTTTCGTCAGCCACGACCTTGCCGTGGTGGAACACATCGCCGACCGGGTGGCGGTGATGTATCTCGGCCGGCTCGTGGAGCTGGGGGACACCGGCACGATCTTCGAGGATCCCCGGCATCCCTACACCGAGACCCTGCTGCGGTCGATCCTGACGCCCGATCCCTCGCTCGGCCTGCCGCCGGGGCCGACCGGCGGAGAATTTCCCGACCCGCTCGATCCGCCCTCCGGCTGCCGGTTCCATCCCCGCTGTCCGAAAGCGATGGACCTCTGCGGCGCGGTCGCTCCCGAGGCGGAAACGGATTCCCCGGGCCTCGTCGAATGCCACCTGTACAATGAGGAGAGCCATGACCGATGACGACGGCCGTCTGATCGCACGACTCCGGGCGCTCGACACCTGCGCGGTTTCCGATGCCCTGGACGCGCTCGGGCTGCCTTGCGCGGTGACCGGGATCGCGGCGCAGACGACGGCGAAGCGCATTGCCGGCCTCGCCGTGACGGTCAAGCTGACCGACCGGAAGCCGGAGAACGCGCCGGTCAGGCATCTTTGCAGCGGCGCGGTGGACTCGGCCGGCCCGGGCCGGGTTCTGGTCATCGAACAGCGCACGGGCATCGACGCTGCCGGCTGGGGCGGGGTGCTGTCCAACGCCGCGCAGGCGGCCGGCATCGAGGGCGTGATCGTGGACGGTCCGGCGCGCGACATCGACGAGGCGGCGGAGCTCGGCTTCCCCGTCTACGCCCGGAGCGCCACCGCGCGCACGGCGCGCGGGCGGATCTACGAGGAGGGTTTCAATATCGACATCGCCGTCGGAGAATTGACCGTGCGTCCCGGAGACCCGATCATCGCCGACCGGAGCGGGGTCGCGGCGGTCCCGCGGGACCGGGCGGAGGACGTGCTGGACAAGGCGGAAGCGATCGTCGCGAGGGAACGGGCCATGACCGAGGCGGTGAGGCGAGGCGAGCCGGTCGGCCGCGTCATGGGCGTGTCCTACGAAACGATGCTGCAACGGGGTGGAGACGATTGATGGCGGAAATCGTTCTGGGCATGTGGACGACCCACGGGCCGACCCTCAACACGACCCCCGACCAATGGGGCGAGCGCGTCAAGGCCGATTTGGTGAACGAGCACTGGTTCAAGGGCGAGCGCTTCACCTTCGACGAGCTGGTCGAGCGACGGTCGGGGGAGGACATCGCGGCATGGATCGCCGACGACGAGCGCCGGCGGCGCTACGACGCCTGCCAGGCCGGGATTAAGGCGCTTGCCGACAGATGGGAGGAAATGGAGCCGGATGCCTGCGTGATCCTCGGCAACGACCAGCGCGAGCTGTTTCTCGAAGACATCCAGCCGACCTTCACCGTCTATCGCGGCGAGACCTTCTACAACCGGCCGACCAGCGCGGCGCAGAAGGCCAAGCTGCCGCCCGGCGTCGGCGATGCCGAATGGGCCTATCGGCCGGCGCGTCACACCGTCTATCCGGGCCTGCCGGACCTGGCCGAGCTCGTTTTCGCGCGCGCGATGGAGGAGGGGTTCGACCTCGCCGCCTCGAACGAGTGGCTAAAGCACCGGAACCATCGTCATGTGGGCACGCCGCACGCCTTCAGCTTCGTCCTGCGCCGGATCATGCGCGACCGCGCGGTTCCGACCCTGCCGGTGATCGCCAACACATTCTACCCGCCGAACCAGCCCACCGCGCGGCGCTGCTTCGACTTCGGGGCGATGATCGGGCGCGCGATCCGCGACTGGGACTCGCCCGCCCGCGTGGCGGTCGTCGGTTCGGGCGGCATGTCGCATTTCTGCATCGACGAGGATCTCGACCGGCGGTTCCTCGAGGCGTTCTGCGACCGCGACGAGGAGGGTCTTTGCGGCATCGAGCAGGACCTGCTGCAATCGGGTTCGTCCGAACTCCGCAACTGGATCGTCGCGGCGGGCGTGCTTTTCGGCACCGGGCTCGGCGGCGACGTGATCGACTACGTCCCCTGCTACCGGTCGCTGGCGGGCACCGGGACCGCCAACGCCTTCGTTTGCTGGACCTGAACCCCGGCGTTGCCGTGCGAACCGGCCGGTCCGCGGCGCGACCGGGGCGGTTCAACGGAAGCCGCCTTCGCCGTCGAGCCCCATCGCGTCGACATAGGCCGCCCGAACCTCCGCGGGCTGGCCGGCCTGGAAGACGAAGTTGAGCGTCGAGCGCGTGCGCACATGCGCCGCATCCCGAAGGTCCTTGGGCTCCCACCCGTCGACGAAGAAATCGCGGTCGAAGATGGGAAGCTCGATGCAGTCGTTGACCTCCGGATCGCGGACGACGGCCTTGGGGTCCTGGTTCCGTTCGACAAGGTCCATGTCGGAAAGGAACCGCCTGCGCATCATGATGACGCCCCGGTCGCTGCGCCCGAGATGCTCCTTCGAGCGGTCGGCGAGCGTGCCCTGTCCGACCCAGGCGACGAAGTCCTGGTTCATCACGTGGCTGGTGATCCAGCGCCCGTCGTCGTCCTTTATCGGGCCGCGCCAGCAGGGAATCTCGTTCTGGGCGAACGGCCGCCGGCCCTTCGGCACCGGGTTGAAGAACCATCCCACGCTCAACGTGTTGTCGTCGTCGATCGGAACCCGCCATTCGAAATGATCGCCGGTGAACAGTGCGTTCGGCCACAGGCAGTTGCGCCCGACGGTCCATAGCGGGTGATGCTCGTCCGTGTTCTCGCGGATCCGCTTGTAGGTGATCCCGTAGTCGAACTCCTCGAAATCGACCCGCAGGTGCTTGGGCGCGTAGGGACCGGCCGCGCCGGTCGCGCGAACGCGCCAGTTCTCGTGCTGCCACTCGAAATGAACCGGATCGATCGAGTTCTCCTGGCACTGGAACCAGTTGCAGGGGATTTCCGAGATCACCACCTGGCGGAAGCCGTTGGCCCAGGTGAACGGTTCCCAGGTCGGCACCAGCGGCGCGGGGTCGGGACCGAGATAGGCCCAGAGCATCCCCGCCTTCTCCTCCACCGGATAGGACTTGATGCGGACCTTGTCCTTGAACCGCGAACCCGGGTCGGCGGTGTCCTCGAACGGCTGCTCGATACAGGCGCCGCGGGCGTCGTAGAGCCAGCCGTGATAGCTGCACCGCAACCCGTTCGGCTCGACGTAGCCGTATGAGAGATCGGCGCGCCGGTGGCAGCAGTGGCGATCCAGGAGCCCGTACCCGCCCGAAAGGTCGCGGTAGAGCACCAGGTTCTCGCCCATCAGCCGGATCGGCATGGTGGGCCGGCGTTCCATCTCGGAGGCCCCGGCGATGGGGTGCCAGTAGCGGCGCATCAATGCCCCCATCGGCGTGTCCGCGCCGACCCGGGAGAGCTTCCGGTTGGTTTCGCGATCGAGCATGTCCGCAGTATAGCCGCAATCCCGCCCGGCGGCGCATTGACAGGCGAAGACGCCGGATCGACCATGCCGGTCCGGCGCGGAACCGGGAGAGGGCGCATGGCGAAATTCGTGATCCAGTCGCACGGCCGTTTGCAGGAATGGATCGCCGAGGAGCACGGCTACTTCGCGGACGAGGGGCTCGACTACGAGCTGGCGCTCGGCAAGCCGGCGAGCTGGTCGGCGACCGTCGCGAGCAGCGAAGAGGCGCCCGACGAGGTCAAGCGCGGCGCCTTCGAGTCCTACGAGCGAGGCCGGGCCTGCAACGTCTCGGCGGCCTGCCACTGGACGGTCAATATGGCGGCGTCCGCCGGGCACGGCCGGATGTGGGGCGATGCCTATTCGGTCACGCCCTCGGCGATCTTCGTGCCGCCCGATTCACCGATCCGGACGCCCGAGGCGCTGGCCGACGTTCCGGTTCAGGTCGGCTACCACTCGGGCAGTCACTACTCGACCCTCCAGGCGCTGTTGCGCTTTCTCGACCGCGAGCGGATCGCGCTCAATTTCGGCGGCGTGCTGTGGGACCGCCTCGCGCTTCTGGTCGACGGCAAGGCCGAAGCCGGCAATGCGTTCGGCGCGCCCTACTACCTGCTCGAACAGCTCGGGTTCCGGAAAATCCTCGACACCACCTTCATGATCGGCTCGCTGATCACCAACGACGCGGATATGGGGGACGTCGAGAAATATTTCCGTGCGCTCCGCCGGGCCCAGCGCGACCTCGACGTGGAACCGGAACGCTACACGCACTATTTCCTGCGCGAGCTGCCGGAGCGCTATCGCGCGATGGTCGACGTGCGCCGCATGGGGCCGGGCGAGCGCCTCGTCTTCGAGCCCTACACCCGGGAGGTGTTCGAGCGCACCCACAAGTGGATGGAGGAGCTGGACCTGTTCTCCGAGGAGAGCAGGGGAACCGGCGGCTACGCGGACTCCGTGGTGACGGCGATCGCTGCCGAATAGCCGCGTCTACTTCCAGCGTATCCGGCTCATCTCCGCCCCGAACGGGTTGATGATCCCCTTGTCGATCTCCAGGTCCTTGGCGTGGACGAAGACCGAGGGCAGGCTGGCGATCGGGACGATATAGGCCTGCTCGTTGATCCGGTTGAAGATCTTCCGGTACAGCGCCTCGCGCGCCGCGATGTCGAAGCTGGAGCCCGCCTCCTTCATCCAGCCGGCGATCTGCTTGTCGCCGTAATAGTTGCGCGCCTTGCTGCCGAAATAGAAGCTGACCAGAGCGTCGGTGTCGGGAACCCCGCCCGAGCTGAACTGGTGCACCAGGGTCTGGATCTTTCCGGTCCTCTGCAGCTTGCGATAGGCGCCGAACGTCACGCTCTTGATCGACGCCTTGACGCCGACCGCCCTCAGGTAACCGACGATTGCCTCGGCGACCTTGCGGGCTTCCGGCAGGGTGGTGATCTGGAGCTTGAGGTCCGCCTTGCCGGCTTCCTTGAGCAGCGCCCTGGCCTTCCCGGGATCGTGGGCCGGCGGCTTGACGTCGTAGACGCAGCCGATCTGGATCGGCTTGCAGATCGAATCCATCTTCTGCACCGCGTCGCCGCCCGCGAAGATGTTTCGGCGGATCGAATCCCGGTCGATCGCGTGGATCAGCGCGCGGCGCACGCGAACGTCCTTGAGGTCGTCGTTCCCGGTCCGGCCGATCGCATCGAACGCGATGTAGCGGTACAGGATCCCGTTGCTCACCGTCACCGCGAGTTCGGGATTCTGCCCGAGATTGTCCGCCTGATCCTTCGGCACGTTGTGAATCACGTCGAGGCCGCCGGTAATGAGCTGCGCGACCTGGTTCTGCACGTCGGGGATGGGCAGGACGTGGATGTTCTCGATCGACCCGGCCGGGCCGTGGCGGTAGTCGGGGTTGCGCACCATGCGCACGCCCTCGTTCGGGTCGTAGGAAACGACCTTGTAGGGGCCGGTTCCGATCGGCTTCTTGCCGAACGCCGCCTTGTTCTTCAGCGCCCCGTGAACGTCCGACGGGAAGATGGGAATGCTGACCGCGAAGCGCGCCATGGCGACCGCGCGCGGCCCCTTGGTGGTGACGCGGACGGTGTGGCGGTCGACCTTCTCGGCCTTGGCGATCCACAGGAAGCGGGTCTTGATGCGGAACTTGACCTTGGGATCGGCGAGGAAGTTCAGCGTGTAGACCACATCGTCGGCATCCAACGGCGAGCCGTCATGGAACCTGACGTCGTCGCGCAGCACGAACTCGTAGGTCGTCGGGTTGACCGTCTTCCAGGACTTGGCGAGCAGCGGCTTGAATTTCCTGGTCCGCTCGTCGTAACCGATGAGCGTGTCGAACACCGCCCGCGCGGTCAGAGCGGTCTCCCCCTTGGGGTCGTAGACGAGATCGACACCCGGGATCGGATCGTAGAAACCGATCCGGAGCGTGTTCTTCGACTTCTGGGCCAAAGCGGGCGCGGTGGCGACGGCCACAACTGCCGCAAGTGCGATGACGCGCGTATTCGGCATGATTTTCTCCCTGTACCCGTCCCGGAGACCGGGCGTCCCGTTTCGCCGACAAACTATAGGCACCCTTCCCGCCGGCCCACAACTCGGGGGATGCCGCGCTCCCCGCCGGCAAGACGCCGGTCCCCGGCGCGGTCGGCCCGCTGCTCGAACGCTACCTGCACCTCTCGATCAACGTCTACGGCTTCGAATGGCTGATGCGGCCGGTGGTGCTGGTCATCTTCGCGCTCGCCGTCTGAGCGCTCTACGCGCAGTTCCGCCGCGATTACCGGAGGGGCCGACGGTGAGGGCGGGGACCGGGGCCGATCTGTTCGTTTCGGTCGTTCTCGCCACCGTGTTCGTCTTTCTCGCCGTCGAGGCGGGCGCGTGGGACTACCGTTCGGCCCTGTTTCCGCAAGCGATCGGTGTGGCCGGGTTGGCGGCGGTCGGGGCACTTCTCGTTGTCCCGGCCGTCGCTCGGCGGGCCCCGGGTCGGGCCTCCGGGAGCGCGGTCGCGGACGAGCCGCCGGAACCCGACAGCGCTCCGCCACCGGCCGGAAATCGCGATCATGTGCGGGCCCTCCGCCCGCTCGCCTGGATCGCCGCGGTGATCGGTCTGTCCTGGCTGCCTGGACAGATGGTTGCGATGCCGCTGTTTATGCTCGGATTCCTGCGCTGCGAAGCCGGCTTCAGGTGGCTCACGGCATCCTCGGCCGCCTTGTTCACCGGCGGCTATTTGTACGTGGTGTTCGATCGTGTGCTGACCGTAACCTGGCTGGACGGTGCGGTATATCGATGGGCGGCGACAGCGCTGTGACGGATCGGCGTTGGAGCCTGTCCGGTTCGGATCGAACCGTGGGCGCCGTTTCCTTCGCGATGGCGGGGCTCGGTCCCCCGCTGTCCGGTATGGGTTTCCAAGGCGGGCTGCGCCGCGCTCTTCTCCCATCCCTCAATTCGACCGGTCCCGATCTATGCACCCGCCCCCGCGCAGTCCCTTTCCCTGAGACGCGGACGTTCATGCGTCAGCCCGAGGATCGGACGCCGTTGACGGGTTGTGAGTCTGCTTCCAGAATGATCCGCACAGATCTCGACGGTCGGCTCCCGGTGCAGGCGTCCACGGCGCCCACGGCGTCCGAGCAACCTGCCGGACCGGTGCATCGTCACACCAAGTATCAGGGGGAGTCATGGCACGGGAAGAGGTATGCGATATCGTCGTCATCGGCGGAGGTAGCGCAGCGTTCGAGGCAGCCGTTGCCGCGCGTCAGGCGGGCGCCGAAAGAATCGTCATGCTGGAAAAGGCGCCGGAGCGCGAATTCGGCGGCAACGCGCGCTATTCCCATACCGGATTCCGCTTCGTCTACGACACGCCGGACGAGATCCGGGAGATCATTCCGGATGTCGACGAGGATTTGTTCCAGACCTTCCACTTGCCGCCCTATACGCGGGACGATTTCCTCGCCGACCTCAATCGGGTGACCCAGGGACGGATCGACCCGGTGCTCTCCGGCTTCATGGTCGACAATTCCCTGGACGCCGTGCGCTGGATGCGCGACGTCGGAATCGTGTTCGAACCCGAGCAGCATCCGCCGATCAACGGAAGATATTATTTCGAACCCGGCATTATCGTTCACTCGGTCGGCGGCGGGCTCGGCCAGCTCCTGCGCTGGCGGGAGATCGCGCTCGGGATGGGCGTCGACATTCGCTACGACTCGCGCGTGGTCGCACTCCACGGCAACGATCGCCGCATCGAGGGGGTGCGCGTCTCCTCGGACGACGGCGAATACGATATCCGCGGCCGCGCCGT
The DNA here is from genome assembly GCA_028820505.1 of Defluviicoccus sp. Taxonomy (GTDB): domain Bacteria; phylum Pseudomonadota; class Alphaproteobacteria; order MPNO01; family MPNO01; genus MPNO01. The sequence continues at coordinate 15,012 of JAPPIT010000002.1, read as the reverse complement.
CATCGCCTGTTCCGGCGGGTTTCAGGCGAACTCCGAGATGCGGGCACGCTATCTCGGCCCCAACGCCGACCTGATGAAAGTACGGGGCAGCGTCCACGATACGGGCGAGGTGCTGAACATGATGCTCGCCCTCGGCGCCGGAGCCGCCGGCCACTGGCAGGGCGCGCACGCCACCCCGATCGACGCCGGCGCGTCCGACGGCGCCACGCCGGCGCGCGCCGACGGCCACAGCAACACGGCGAACCGCTATGACTACATGTTCGGCATCACCGTGAATTCGGCCGGCCGGCGCTTCTTCGACGAGGGCGAGGCGAACCTGTCCTACACCTACGCCAAGACCGGGCGCCGCGTGCTTGCCCAGCCCGGCAGCGTCGCCTACCAGATCTTCGATCAGCAGGGGATTCGGCTCTTCCGCCTCGGGCCGGACTATACCGATACCTATGTCGAGGCACCGACCATCGCAGAGCTCGCACCTATGATCGGCCTCCATCCGGAAGTGCTGACCCACACCGTGGACAATTACAACGCCGCCATCAGCGACGACGTCGCGTTCGATCCCTCCCGCCTCGACGGCCGTTCGACGTCCGGCATCGAGCCCCCGAAGACCAATTGGGCGACGCGAATCGACGAGCCGCCGTTCCGCGCCTATGCCGTCACCTGCGGGGTAACTTTCTCGTTCGGCGGCGTGCGGGCGAACACCGCGATGGAAGTCATCAACACGTCGGGACGCGCCATCCAGGGGCTCTATGCCTCGGGCGATGTCGTCGGGCTCTTCTACCACAACTACCCGTCCTGCACCGGCCAGACCCGCAATGCCGTGTTCAGCAGGGTGGCAGGCGAGAACGCGGCCGCCCGCAACAACTGAAGCCGTCAGCGAATACCGGGGCAGATATCATCTGCCCTGCGGCGGGACCGACTGCGAGAGGCACAGGGACAGATGCTGTATCAGTCGGAGAAAGGCGAAATTGCCGTCGCTTTGCTGGGTGACGCAATGCCGACGCGGCGCCTCGCCTGCTTCGCCGAGGAACGCTACCTCGCCCTGGTCGACCTGCTGCGCGGCGCGGATGCGATTCTGGCGAATCTCGAAGGCACGGTTCGGAACTGGGACGAGGGGACGCCCGGCATCACCGAAGGCACCTATGTGACCATCCCGCCGGTCTGCCTCGAGGACCTCAAGTGGATGGGCATCAACCTGCTGACCTGCGCCAACAACCATTCCTTCGACTACGGCGAAGGCGGGTTGATGGCCTGTATCGCCCATCTCGACGCGGCCGGAATCGCACATGCGGGCTCGGGCGCCAACCTGGCCGAAGCGCGCGCACCCGGCTATCTCGAAACGCCCAACGGACGGGTCGCGGCGGTGGCGATGACGGCGACCTTCAAGCCGTGGAACCGGGCGGCACCGCAGCGGCCCGACATGGGGGGCCGGCCGGGGATCAACCCGCTTGCGCACGCCACCCGCTACACCGTGGACGGCGACACCTTCGCCGCGTTGCGGAGGATCAGCGAGGGGCTGGGATTCGAGCGCGCGAAGGAGCGCGACCGACGGCATTTCTTCGGCGCGCAGGAAGTTCCCGACGAAGCCGCCGAGGAGATCCGCCTGTTCGGCCAGAGCTTCGTTTCAGGCGACGAATTCGCGATGGAGACCCGGGTTGACCAGGCCGACATGGCCGACAATCTGAGATGGATCCGCGAAGCCCGGCGTCAGGCCGACTGGGTCGTCGTCGCATTTCACAGCCACGAGTTCGGCGGGCGCGGCCTGATGACCGCGCGGTCGCGCGCCGAGCTGGAGGAGCTCGCCGACTTCACCCGCGAGTTCGCGCACGCCGCCATCGACGCGGGCGCCGATGTCTTCGTAGGCCACGGATCGCATACCCTGCTCGGGGTCGAGGTCTATAAGGACAGGCCCATTCTTTACAGCATGGGCAACTTCATCTTTCAGAACGAGACGATCTCCGCCTTTCCGGCGCAGGCCTACAGCCGGTTCGACCTCGGCATGGAGGCAACCCCCGCCGACTTTCTGGATGCGCGGACCGAGAACGACACCAAGGGACATCCCGCTTCGCCCGGGTTCTGGCAAGGCGCCGCCTGCATCTGCCGTTTGCGGAAACAGGGCGGCAGCGAGTTGCGGTTCTACCCGATCGATCTCGGCTACGGCCGTCCCCGCTCGCAGCGCGGCCGTCCGTTGCTGGCCGACGGGAAGCTCGCGGCGAGCGTTCTCGAAAACCTGCGGCGCCTGTCCGGTCGCTATGGCACCGAGCTCGCGATCGACGGCTCCGTCGGCATCGTCGCCCTTTAGTGCCCGACCCGCTTATCCGGAATCGCCGCCGCTAGACGGGTTCCGTTTCCAACTCCGGCTCCTTGGCCAGGCGGTCGAACTTGGTCTCCGACTTCTGATAGCCGTGGACCGAGAGGTCGTAATTGTTGCCGTCGGGGTCGGTCGCACGTGTCTCGGCATAGGGTCGGTCGGCCGGCCGTTCCGCCGGTCGCGCCATGCCGTGTTCTTCCAGCCGGCGCGCGATCTCGTCGGCATCTTCGATCTGGAAGCCGAAATGATTGAGGCCGCTCGGCTTGCCCTCGGCCTTGTTGGGCAGCAGGGCAAGGGTGATGTGGCCGTCGGTCATGTAGTAGGCGCCGTTGCCGGAGTTGAGGAGCTCCATGTCGAAGACCTCCTCGTAGAACTTGGCAAGCTTCTCCGGATTGAGCGAGACGATCGCAAGGTGCCGGATCTGGGGCATTTTGTTTCTCCTCCGAAAAGAGGCCGGTTCGGGTTCTCGTTGTGTGACAGTCGAGTATAGACGCCGTACGGGGAGACTAGAAGACGGGTCATCGGATCATGGCCGGTGCGGCCGCGTTTGTGCGAGGGCGAAGTCTCGCCGCACTCCACCGTCAGTCTTCAGCCGTTGGGACGCCGAACACCGCCGCGGGCTCCTCGGAGAAGGCGTGGTCGCGGGGAAGCGAGCCCATGGCTTCCAGCACGGCGGGCGCGGCGGCGTAGGCCGCGGCGCGAACGGCGTCGGAGGGCGAGAGTCCTGCCCGGGCGAGCATCGCATCCACGAAGGCCCGGGTGGATCCGTCGGGACTGTCCGGCGATTGCGCGGGCGGCGGACCCACAGGCGCCGGCTTCGCCCCCGGGACAAGCGCCGGCCGACGGGTTTGCCATCGCGTGGCGGCCTCGTAGGCGTGGGCGACCCGCAGGACGGTCGCCTCGTCGAAGGGGCGGCCGACGATCTGCATACCGAGCGGCAATCCGTCCGCGTCGAAGCCGTTGCAAAGCGAGAGGGCGGGCAGGCCCAGAACGTTGAACGGCGCGGTCGTTCCGGCCTCGGTCCAGGCTGCAGGTCGCGACGCCGCGCCGAAAGGGCGCGCCGCGCGAGTGCCGGTCGCCGTCAGCAGCACGTCGAAGCGCTCGAACACGGGCATCGTCTCGGCGATCATTCGACGCCGCTCGCGTTGCGCCTGGATGTAGGCCGGAGTGCCGATCAGGCACGCGGCGACGATCCGCTTCTGGAAATCGATGCCGAACTCGTCGAGCCGGGCGACAACGTTGGATTGGTGGACGGCGTAGACCTCGGTTTCGCCGAGGGCGATCTTGACGGCGTTGAAATCGGCTAGCGGCCGGAGCCGCACCTCCTCGACTGCCGCCCCCTGGTCGCGCAGCACCTCGATCGCGGTTTCCATGGCCTCGCGGACGGCGGGTGACGCCGGCTGTTCCAGTTCCCAGAAATGCCGGATCGCACCGACCCGCAGGCCCTTGGCGCCTTCGAATAGAGTGGCGCGATAATCCGGGACGGGGCGCGCCGCGCTTGACGGGTCCAGAGGGTCGGCACCGGCGATGGCGCCGAGGACGATGGCGCAGTCCTCGACGCTCCACGTCATCGGCCCGCAATGGTCCAGCGAAAACGCGTTGGGCATGACCCCGCGCCGGCTCACCCGGCCGTAGCTCGGCTTGAGCCCGACGACGCCGCACAGCCCGGCCGGGCTGCGGATCGAACCTCCCGTGTCGGTGCCGAGGGCCGCCGGGAGGAAACCCGCGGCGACGGCGGCGGCGGAGCCGCTCGACGAGCCGCCGGGCACCCGCATCGGGTCCCACGGATTGCGCGCCGGCGGCCAGGGAAGGTCGAAGGCCGGACCGCTGCGGGCGAATTCATGGGTGGTCAGCTTGCCGAGAAGAATGGCGCCGGCCGCGTGGAGACGGTCCACCGCGGCGGCATTCTTCGCCGGCACGTTGTCCATCGCGATGCGCGATTGCCCGGCCGTGCGTATCCCCGCCGTGTCGTATATGTCCTTGAGGCCGAAGGGGATGCCGTGCATGGGGCCGCGCCAACGGCCCTTGGCGATCTCCGCCTCTGCCCGGCGTGCGGCCTCGATTGCCCGCTCGCCGGCGAGGGTCACGACGGCGGAGATCTGGGGGTCGAGCGCCTCGATCCGGCGCAGACAGGCCCCGGTCAGCTCGACCGGCGACAGCGCCCCGCGCGCGATCAGATGGGATGCCTGGGCGATGGTGAGCCACGCCGGATTCGTCATCGCTGCCAACCCCGTCGATGCCGGTCTCGCGGCTACGAGAAGATCACCGACTCATACCAGAAGACGGGAACGATCTGCTCGAACATGACGTAGAGGAAGACCGCCGCACCGGCGGCGTAGGGGACGAACAGCCGCCAGCTGTAACCGCCCCAGTACCAGAGATAGGCGGGAACGAAGACCACGATTGCCAGGAACTGACCGATAAGGACGGTGGCGACGAGTATGGCGAACATCCAGGCGAAGTAATGCGCGCCGGAGAGCAGCAGTTTCCGGTCATGGGCGTCGCCCGCGACGCTCACCGCCTGGCCGATGCGCAATCTGATGTCGCTCCAGTCGTGGAACATGACCACGAGGACGAGCGGGATGCCGGTGACCATCACGATGAAGGGGAAGAACCGCGCGGCGTGATGCCACTCCGCCGCCAGAACCAGCCCGTAGACGAGAGCGCCAAGCAGAAGGACGGCGAAGGGGAGAGACAGCGCCGGGTTTTGCGCGGCGGAATCGTCGATCTGCACGCCCGCCGGCGCCGCCCGCCGGCGCAGCATGCCGCGCACGCCCACGAAAAGCCCCAGCACGATCAGTACGGCGAGGATCAGCACGATGGGGCGCCCGAGCCAGCTGTAGTCGTAGCTCCGCATCGAGATGTGGAGCGAAACCTCCATGATGGTGCCCAGGATGAAGCCCAGTATGACAGGCGGTCGCGGCCATCCGCTCTGCTTCATGACGTAGCCGAGGATGCCGGCGAAGATCAGGGTGAACCAATCGCCCAGACCGTTGCCCGCGAGCCAGGCGCCCATGAACACGAACATCGTGATCGCCGGCACGATCAGGTGGCCTCGGATGAAGGTGAGCTTTGCCACCTGGCGGCCCCAGATGAGAAGGAAGACGGCGCCCAGGATGTTGCCGAGCGCGAGCGCCCAGATCAGGCTGAAGGTGATGTCGAGCTTGGTGGTGAGGAGCTGCGGCCCCGGCTCGAGCCCCTGGATCTCGAACGCGACCAGGAGAATCGCCATCGACGCGCTGCCCGGGACGGCGAAGGCGATGGTGGGGATCAGCGACCCGCCCTTCATGGCGTTGTTCGCGGTCTCCGGTGCGATCACGCCGCGGATGTCGCCCTTGCCGAACTCGGACTTCTTCTTCGAGCTCTGCACCACGTGACCGTAGGCGACCCAGTCGACCAGCGAGCCGCCCACCCCCGGGAGCAGGCCGATATAGACGCCGATCAGGGTGCAGCGCACCACCAGCCACCAATTGCGGACGGCATCGATCATGCCGGTGAGGAGGCCGGTCTTCGCCTGCTCGCGCGGAATGCGCGAGATCGAGGTGTCCCGAACCGCGAGTTCGAGCAGTTCCGGCAAGGCGAACAGCCCGAGCACGAACGGAATCAGCGGCAGCCCGTCGATCAGATAGGTGGTATCGAACGAATAGCGCGGTATCGCGCCCTCGGGCGAGTAGCCGATCATCGACAGGATGAGGCCGAGAATCGCGGCGATCAGCCCTTTCAGGATCGAGCTACCGCTCAGCGCGCCCACCATGGTGAGGGCGAGCAGCCCGAGCATGAAGAACTCGGGCGAAGCGAAGGAGAGGATCAGCGGCCTGACGATGGGGATCGAAAGGGCCAGCACGAGTGCGCCGAGCACGCCGCCCACCGCGGACACCGTGAACGCGGCCCCGAAGGCGCGCGATGCCTGCCCTTTCTGCGCCAGCGGGTAACCGTCGAGGATGGTGGCCTGCGAGGCCGCGGTGCCGGGGATGCCGAGAAGAACCGACGAGATGGTGTCGCTGGTGGTGGTGATCGAATACATGCCCATCAGGAAGGCGAAGGCCCAGGCGGGCTCCATGCCGAAAGTGAAGGGCAGGAGAATCGCCATCCCGACAAGCCCGGAGAGTCCGGGCACCGCGCCGAAATACATGCCGATCGCCAGGCCGAGCAGCAAGTATCCGCCCGCCGGCCACTGAACGACGAGAGCGAGGCCGTCGAATGCCGCATCCCACATCAGGGAACCGCCTTCTTGGCGCCCCGGAAGGAGACCTTCCGGGGCGCAGGGAGACTAACCCGTCATGAATGCATCAGGACGTTGGCCGATCACTTGCGGACCTTGTCGGCGTAAGCCGTCAGGAAAGCTACCAACTCCGGGTCGGCGTTCTTCACCTGATCGAGCAAGAACTTTTGTCCCGGCTCTCCCTTGATCGGCGAGGGCAGGCCCTTGTTGAGCTTCTTGTATTCCTCCAGGTATTGCGGGTCCTTCATCGTCGCGTCGTAGGCCTTGCGTAGGATGTCCACCGCTTCCTGAGGCGAGTTGGGCGGCAGGAACACGGCCCGCAGGATATTGGCCCGCATCACCGAGATCAGCAGATAACCCTCCCACAGCTTGCCGGAGGGCATGGCGTCCTTGCCGAACTTCATGCGGTATAGGTCGAGATAGCTCGGGACGTCCGGGTAGTCGCGATGCGCCGTCAGGCCCTTGCCGTCCGGGGTCGGAACGCCTGTATGGAACAGCGGCGTGACGATCCCTTCCTTTACCATGATGGGCTCGACCCGGCCGCGGAACCCGGGCGTCGAGTCGGAAGAGTACTGAAGCTCGTTCTGCTGTACCGCCTTGCGCAGCATTGCGCCCGACTTGAAGCCGTGCACATGACGATACGGCACTTTCAGAAGGTCGAGGGCGAGCCGGGTGCCCATGTCCTTGGTATTGGTCGGCGCATGGCCGCCGGTCCTGAACGGCTCTGTGATCTTGAACAGGTCCGAAGGCTTCTGGATGCCCGGCGGATGGTCCTTGCGGATATAGGCGACTTCCTGGGAGCCGAGACCGCCGATGAAGATCAGGTCGGAGTGGCTGACCTGCAGCGCCGGATCCTTGAGGACCTCGCTCAGCAGGCTGATCGTGAAAACGCCCATCGTGTAGCCGTCGCGCTTGGCTTTGATGCCGAGAAAATTGGTTCCGACCTTGCCGCCCGCGCCGGCGATGTTGCGAATGACCACTCGTGGCGTGCCCGGGATGTATTTGGGCATGAACCGCATGAGCAGCCGACCCTGGATGCTGGTGTTGCCGCCTGGCGCATAGTTGATGATCACGTTGAGGGTCTTGCCCTTGTAGAACTGCGCATGAGCCGTAGCCGATCCGATCCCGGAGACGAGCGCGAGACCGGCGAGACCCATGAACAGGCGAGATATGGCTCTCATTTCGTTTCCTCCTTCATTGACGAACGTGGTTGTCACGTTTCGCTTTTTGCAAGTGAGCTTAACAGATGTCGTTTTCGGCGAGATACAGTTTTGCTGCCCGTCCAGAACGATATTCCAAACGATCGGGTTCCTGCCGCAGCCGCGAATTGCGGCTGTCCGACCGATCGCGACCGCCGGCAACGGCGTTTCGTCGGTCGAACCCGACCGCTCTTCCCGGGTCAGGCCAGACACCGGACCAGCCGGGGAGGGCAGTGCGGGTTGCGAAGCCGGACGCACCCCATGACAATGAAGTTCAAGAGACGGAGATGGCGGCAAGACCGACAGGGGCAAGGCTGGCCGGGTCGATGAACGAAGCCAAATTCATCGAAGTGGACGGAATCCGGACACGCTATTTCACGGCCGGCGAGGGCGCGCCGCTGGTGCTGTTCCACGGTGGTCAATTCGGGTCGCAGAATCTGGCGGAGTCGGCGTGGGACTGGGAACTCAACGTCCAGGGTCTGAGCCGGTGGTATCGCGTGTTCGCGGTCGACAAGCTGGGCCAGGGCTATACCGACAACCCGAAGAACGACGATTACAGCATGGCGGCGGTGGTCCGGCACGCCCACGGGTTCCTGGCGGCGCTTGGGCTTGAGGACGTCCACGTCGTCGGGCACTCGCGCGGCGGTTACTTGGTTTGCCGGCTCACCCTCGACCATCCCGAGCGTATCCGCTCCTGCGTCGTCGTCGACTCCAATACGCTGGCGCCGGGAGTTCCGCGAAGCGAGATCGTGCTCGCCAACCCGCCCGAGCCCAGGTTGAGCCGCGAGAGCCAGCGCTGGATCATCGAGCGCTATTCGTACGGCACCGGGCACATCACGGAGGCCTGGCTCGATGAGGTCTGTGCCGTCGCGGCCCTGCCGAAAGGCCGAGAGGCTTTGGAAAAAATGGAAGCCGGGGGGCTCCGGTCCTCATATTTCATGCCCCGTCTCGCCCGGGACAAGGAGGACACCTTCGCCCGGCTGCGCGACCAGGGCGTGCGCCGCCCCACGCAGGTAATGTGGGGTTACAACGATCCCACCGCGACGATCGCCCAGGGTCAGGCGCTGTTCGACGTGATCGCGGCGACCGAACGCCACGCCCGGATGGTCGTACTCAACCAGGCGGGTCACTTTTCGTTCCGCGAGCAAGTGGATGCGTTCAACCATTCGCTGCGCGGGTTCATCGATGGCCTGGGGCCGCCCCGCGGATTGCCCTGACGGTTCTTCGCGGGCGCGGACCCGAATTGTACGCGATCAACCCTCGCGCCGGCGGCAGGCTGGAGTCGTCTTTCTGCGATCCGCCGCCGTCATCGAGCGCACCGGCACCCGGTGGAGCCGGTCGATCTCCTCCCGCGGCAGGAAACGGGTGAGCGGCGTGGGTATGGCGGAGATCGAGACCGCCGGCATCGGACGCATGGAGATCGGCGTTGCCGATCCCCTCGGGCGCAGCTGGGAGCGCGGCGTCTACATGGGCCGGGATTCGACCCGTCCGGACAACCCGGACCCGGAAGAGCCCTCCCACCGGTAGCGGGGCCGTATGGAGGAGCGGCCCGGAGTTCGATCGGATCCTCAGGCGCCGCGCTCGTCCGCGCCCAGCAGGTTCCGGGGCGCCTCGCCGTCCAGCCACCGGCGGACGTTGCGCGCGCCGCTTCGCACCGCATCGAGATGCGCGCCGGGGACGCTCGCCGAATTGTGCGGCGCGGCGATGACGTTGGGCAGGTCGAGGAACGGGTGCTCGATCCGGAACTCGCCGTGCCGCACCGGCTCGATCCACCACGATTCCAGACATGCGAAAAACCGGCCGTTGTCGACCAGATGGCGGTAGAGCGCGTCCTGGTCGACGATCTCGCCGCGCGCGACGTTGACCAGGATCGCGTCGTCCTTCATCCAGCCCAGCTCGCGCGCGCCGATCAGCCCCGCCGTCGCGCCGGTGAGCGACAGCGAGACGAGGACGACATCGGCGGCGTCGAGCGCGGTTCGCAGCGCCGCCAGCGTGCCGATGAACGCCACTTTCTCGTCGGTCTTCCCGCTGCGGTTGATGGCGTAGATCTCCGCGCCCAGCGCCCCGAAAAGCCACGCCGCCGCGCGCCCGACGCCGCCGAAGCCGAGGATGGCGCACACCGCCCCGTCGAGCGTCCTGTTGACGGCGAACTGGTTGAACCGCCCGTCCCGCATCTCCCGGTGCTCGACCGGCAGGCGCTTGGCCGCGGCCAGCGTCATGGCGAGCGCGAACTCCGCCATCGGACCGGCGAAAACGCCCGCGTTGGAGGCGATCGGCACATCGCGCGGAAAGAGATGCAGCGGCACGTGATCGACGCCCGCGGTCATCAGCTGGACGAAGCCGAGCGACGTCATCGCATGGACATCGGCGGCCCCGATCTCGATCCGGGGGTTCCAGGCGATCAGCGCACTCGCACGCGCAAGCGCGGCGTTCCGGTCCGCCGGCGCGAGATCGGGCAGGAAAAGCAGCTCGCAGCGGGCGCCGAGCTCTCTCCGGTAGGCGCCGCGCACCTCCGGCGTGGGGTCGTGGGTGACGACGACGCAGGGCGGGGCCGCGGTGCGGCGACGAGTTGCCTCGCCGCCATCGGTTCCAGACATTCCCCGATTCCTCCTTTCGGCCGCCGGTTGATGTCACCCGGCCCTGCTTCGGTCAACCGGAGCGGTCGAAGCGGGCTACGCTCGAGGCGCCCTCCGGCTACAATGCCGGCCGCATGTCGGGAGCCGTCATACGATGACCGTCGAACCGCGGCCCGCGCCGGTTCTCTTCTATTTCGATTTCATCTCGCCGTTCGGGTTCCTGGCGAGCCTGCGGGTCGACGCGCTGGCGGCGAAGTACGGGCGCGAGGCGGATTGGCGCTCGATGCTGACCGGCATTTCGGTGCTCAAGGTGATGGGCCTGAAGCCGATCCCGGAGACGCCGCTCAAGGGTCCCTATGCGCAGCGCGACGCGGAGCGCTATTGCCGCCGCCACGGCGTCGCGCTGTCGCCGCCGCTGGGTTCCGGCCGGGTCCAGCCCCGCCCGCTCGCCGCCGGGCGCGCCTTCCACTGGCTGCGCCGCCACGACCCCGGACGCGCCAAGCCGGTCGCGAAGAGGCTGCTGCGCGCCTGCTGGCAGGAAGGGGCCGACATCGGCACGCCGGAAACGGTGACCGCGATCGCCGCGTCGGAAGGCGTGGACAGCGCGGCCCTGCGCGATGGATTCGACAGCGGCGAGGCGGCCCTCCTGCTGCGCGCGGCGGTGGACGAGTCGCTGGCGGCGGGCGCGTTCGGCTCGCCGTTCTTCATCGTCGACGGCGAGCCCTTCTTCGGGCTGGAGAAGATGGAGCTCCTGGAGGAGTGGCTGGCCACCGGCGGATGGTAGGCGGGGCGTCGCCTAAAGCCTGTCCGTTTCAGATAGAAGCGCCTTTACCCCTGTCTTCTCACCGTCATGGTCGGCGAAGGCCGACCATGACGGAAGAGAACGGATGAAGCGGTTCCAACCAGAACGGATCCGCTCTAGCACCCGCGATCACAGGAGGCAGACGCGCTCGGCCAGCTCGTCGATCAGAACGCGCTGGTTCTCGCGATAGTCGATCGGCACCTCGACGACATGGACTCCGCCGGCCTGGAAACAGCTTTCCAGCAGCGGCGCGAGCTCGTCCGCCGCGCCGACGCGGTGACCCGCCGCGCCGTAGCTCCCGGCATAGTCGACGAAATCCGGATTGCCGTATCCCAGCCCCCAGTCGGGCAGGCCCGCATCGGCCTGTTTCCAGCGGATCATGCCGTAGGCATCGTCGCGCAGTATCAGAACCGTCAGGTCGAGGCCCAGGCGCACGGCGGTCTCCAGCTCCTGACTGTTCATCATGAAGCCGCCGTCGCCGCAGATCGCCATCACCCGGCGATCCGGATACATCATGGCCGTCATCATCGCCGACGGCAGCCCGGCCCCCATGGTCGCCAGCGCGTTGTCGAGCAGCACCGTGTTCGACTGGCGGGCCGGATAGTTGCGCGCGAACCAGATCTTGTAGGTGCCGTTGTCGAGCGCGACGATTCCGTCGGGCGGCATGACGGCGCGCACGTCGGCGACGATGCGCTGGGGCAATAGCGGGAACGACCCGTCGTCGGCGCGCTCGGCGATGTGCGCCTGGACTTCCTTCCGCACCCGCATGAAATAGTCGAACTCGTGCCCCGGCTGCGGCTCCAGCCGTTCGGCGAGGCGTTCGAAGCTCGAAGCGATGTCGCCGACCAGCTCCAGCTGCGGAAAATAGACCTCGTCGACCTCGCTCGGGCTGAAGTTGACGTGGATGACCTTCTTGCCCCCGTGCTCCATGAAAAAAGGCGGCTTCTCGACGACGTCGTGGCCGGCATTGATCACGAGGTCGGCGCGGTCGATGGCGCAGTGCACGTAATCGCCGTCCGACAGCGCCGCCGTGCCGATATGGAGATCGTGAAACCGGCCGATGACCCCCTTGCCCATCTGGGTATCGAAATAGGGGATTCCCGTCTTGCCGACGAAGGCCTCGAGCGCCGCGATGATCCGCTTGCGGTTGGCGCCGGCTCCGACCAGCAGCAGCGGGCGCTTCGCCGAGCGGATCATGTCGACGGCCCGGTCGACGGCCAGCGGGTCGCAATGCGGCCGCCGCGTCGTCGTCGGAGGGAACAGGGGCTGGGCGTCGACCCGTTCGGCGGCGATGTCCTCGGGCAGCTCGATATGCACCGCGCCCGGCCGCTCTTCCTCGGCCAGCCTGAACGCCTCCCTGACGACGCTCGGGATCGTGTTGCCGTTGACGATCTGCTTCGCGAACTTGGTGATCGGGCGCATCATCGACACCACGTCGACGATCTGGAAGCGGCCCTGCTTGCTGGACTTTATCGGTTTCTGGCCGGTGATCATCATCATCGGCATGGCGCCCAGCTGCGCGTAGGCCGCCGCCGTCACCAGGTTGGTCGCGCCCGGTCCGAGCGTCGCCAGACACACGCCGGCCTCGCCGGTCAGCCGGCCGTAGGTGGCAGCCATGAAGCCCGCCGACTGCTCGTGCCGGGTCAGGATCAGCTCGATGCTCGACGTGCGGAGCGAATCGAGAAAATCGAGATTTTCTTCTCCGGGGACGCCGAAGACGTACTTCACGCCCTCGTTTTCCAGCGCCCGGACCAACAGGTCGGACGCCCGCATCGGCCTGTCGGCCGCTTCGGCGGCGGCGAAATCGACGGTGCTCATCGCATGTTCCTCGAGAGGTTGGCGGTCCCGCCTATGAGGCTTCTCGGGACGCGTACTCGGGATATATATCGGGAACCGGGTACCGCTCGTCGAGGGGTATCGACTTGCCGTCTCCCGAAGCGATCCGGCAGTGATAGCGCTTGAGCGCCCGCGGATGGGAGACCCCGCAGGAATGGCTGATGATCCCGGTGCCGTAGCGCAGCTTCTCGACGAAGTTCCTGACCCGCACCGATTTGGTTTCCGGGTCGAGCCCGCGCTGCAGCCGGCGGTCGTGAGTGGTGATCCCGGTGGGGCAGGTGTTCCTGTTGCACTTCAGCGACTGAATGCAGCCGAGCGCGAACATGAAGCCGCGCGCCGACACCACGAAGTCGGCGCCGACGCAATACGCCCACGCGACTTCGGCCGGCGTGATCAGCTTGCCCGACGCGATCACCCTGACGCGCTCGCGCAAGCCGTAGCGTGTGAGAATGTCGACGACGACCGGGAGCGCCTCCTTGATCGGCATGCCCACATTGTCCATCAGCGGCATCGGCGCCGCCCCGGTGCCGCCGTCGCCGGAATCGACGGTGATGAAGTCGGGCGCGGATTCGATGCCGCGCTTGTGGACTTCCCGGCACAGGCTCTCGATCCAGCCATAGGCGCCGACCACCGTCTTGAAGCCGACCGGCCTCCCGGTGACGTCCCGGATCCGGCCGATGACGTCCAGCAGGTCGGCGACCGAATCGATATCGAGGTGCCGGTTGGGGGAGATCGAATCCGTGTGCACGGGGATGCCGCGGATCCCGGCGATTTCCTCGGTGACCTTGGCGGCCGGCAGAATGCCGCCCTTGCCCGGCTTGGCGCCCTGGCTGAGCTTGAGCTCGAACATCCGGATCCGTTCGTGGGCCGCCAGCGCGCGCAGCCGGTCGTCGCTCAGATTGCCGTCGGCATCGCGCGCGCCGTACTTCGCGGTGCCGATCTGGAACACGAGATCGCAGCCGCCCTCGAGATGGTACGGGGCCAGACCGCCCTCGCCGGTATTGAGCCAGCAGCCGGCGAGCGCGGCGCCCTTGGACAGCGCCTGGACCGCCGGCTGCGATATCGCGCCGAAACTCATGCCGGAAATGTTGATCACGGATTGCGCGACATAGGGCTGTCTGGCGTAGGGGCCGATGGTCAGCGCCGGCGCGGGCTCGCTGTCCTCGTCGATCTTGGGAAACGGGCAGTTGACGAAGATGACCGTGCCCGCCGGCAGCAGCGATTTCGTCGAACCGAACGCGATCGTGTTGTCGACGCCGCGCGAGGACTTGTAGACCCAGTCCCGCTCCGCCCGGTTGAACGGCATCTCGTCGCGGTCCATGGCGAAAAAATACTGGCGGAAATACTCGCCGAGGGTGGTGAAGAGGCGCCGGAACCGGCCGATGACGGGGTAATTGCGCCGCACCGCGTCCGCGGTTTGCGTAACGTCGATGACGAACATCGCCGCGACGATCAGAAAGACGACGGCGGCGGCAAACACGAACAGGGTCGTCAGCACGTTGATGCTGGCCATCGAAAAATCGGCGAACAACGACATTTCCCGGCCCTCCGGCACTGGAATCGAAGACTACGCCTGAATCCCGACATGGCCCCGGCCCGGGGCCCGTTCAATAACGGCCGAGCATAGCCTAGTGTCCTGATCGAGAAGTTCTAGTGCATTGGCCAAGCGCCCAAATCACGGCATGCCCGGAACAAGTCCACTGCTGTCCGGTTTAACTTTGGTGGACCGGGTGTATGGCTTGGTTACCCGTGGGTTTCCGGCGTATCGGTCCGGTCGAGGCTCGGATTGCGGGATGCCCGCACCGCCCATCCGTGTCCCCCGCTGTCACCCCGGACTTGATCCGGGGTCCAGACCGTCAGGCGCCGCTCTCGCCCGGTTTCCCCGGATCGCGGTCCGGGGCAGGCCTGGACCCCGGAACAAGTCCGGGGTGACAAGAAGGGGGCGGGGAGATCGCATCGCCAACCCGAAGTCATGCGAACTTCTCGATCAGGACGCTAGAGCGGATCCGTTTTCGTCGGAACCGCTTCATCCGTTCTCTTCCGTCATGGTCGGCGAAGGCCGACCATCC
>JAPPIT010000137.1 GCA_028820505.1 Defluviicoccus sp. | reverse complement strand
GTTGTCCGGGGCGAGCCTGGACCCCGGCTCAAGGCCGGGGTGACAGCGGGGGGCGAGACAATGTCGGGCGGGGCGGGCATTCTCCGGCACTCCCCTCCCTCCCCGCCGTCATGCCCGGACTTGTTCCGGGCATCCACGTCTTGCGGCATCGCGCTGCGAGCCGGGAGCGGGCGAGGCGGCGGAGGGGCGTGGATGCCCGGAACAAGTCCGGGCATGACGGTGTGGGGCGGCAGTGGGGGAGGCGACGGCGCGCCGAAATTCGCGTCCCGAGCCGGCCGATCCATCGGTCCGCTACGCAGGCCGTTCGCCCGGTCGGCCGGAATTGAACCGGACAGCAGTGGGACAAGTCCGGAAATGGCGGACGAGGTGTCGTTGGCCTCCCGCTCGTCAACTTGGCTTCATAAGCCCCAAAAGAAACGGGGGCCGCGAAGGCCCCCGTCTACCGTGTCGGACTTGCGTCGGCCTAGAAGATGTTCTGCGCCGAAGTCATCGCGTACAGCATCGGGATCGACAGCATCGTGTTGGTCCGCGAGAACAGCATCGCGCGCCGTCCCGCCGCGGCCTTCGCGGCGTCGCTCTCGGCTTCGACGATGCCGAGGGCGATCTTCTGCGCGGGCCAGATGATGAACCAGACGTTGAACCACATGATCGTGCCGAGCCACATGCCGATGCCGATCTGGGTGTGCCTGGCGACGTCGTCGGTCAGTCCGATCAGGACCGCCTCGACGAAGTAGCCGTTCAGCAGCGCCAGGATGATGCCGGTGACGATCGTCCACATCGCGCCCCAGCGGAACCAGAACAGCGCCGCCGGCGCGATCACGCCGGTGATCGCCGGCCGCTGCGCGGCGTCGATCTTGGGCATGTTCGGTATCTGGACGAAATTGAAATAATAGAGGATGCCGATCCACATGATCCCGCCCAGCACGTGCAGCCAGCGGAACAGGAACGACCACCACGCCTGGTCGAGCGCCAGTCCTTCGCCGTGCCACCACAGCATGACGACGATCAATACGACCGCGAGCACGACGCCTGCGATGATCGTATTGTTGAGGTTCTCCAGGATCTTCGCCATTTCCTCCCCCAAAGTTCTCGCGGCCGCGGCTAAGGCGATCCGCACCCCAGTCCGGTATTCCGGTTAAGTTTCGGCGCCCAACCGAGTCGCGTCAAGCCGCCCGCGAGACCCCTCCGGCCCCGGCCGCCGCCTCCGCGGCGCGAAAGCCGGACAGAATACTACCCTCGATTGTCGCCGGTAGCCCCGTATCGGTCCAGTCGCCGGCGAGCAGCACGTTGCGGAGCCCGGTCCGGGTCTTCGGTCGACGGGCGACCTCTGCCGGGGTCTGCGCGATCGTCGCCCGGCGCTCCTTGATGATGCGGCAGGGCGGAATCCGGTCCCGCGGGCGGTCGAGCACAGGCGCGATTTCGCGCCACAGAAAGTCCGCCAGATAGTCTACCGGCCGGTCGATCAGACGGTCGGCCGCGCTGACCGTGACGGAAACCGAATCGCCGCGGGCGAACAGCCATTGGGCCTCGGTGCCGGTCAGCCCGAGGAAGGGCATCCCCCACGGAAGCTCCACCGGGTCCTTCAGGCGGTAGTGCGCGTTCAGAATGGGGTTGGATCGGATGGGCGTGCTGCATTCCGGAACCAGCGCGGCGCAGACATCGGGCGGTACCGCCAGCACCACCGTCCCGTCGGCGCCGACGTCGACGGTGTCGTCGGTGAATGCCAGGGCCGATGCCCGGTCGTCATCGAAGACGATCGCCCGGAGCCGCGCATGGAAGCGGATCGCGGTGTCTTTGTCGGCGAGCGTCTTGAGTACCGGGTCCACCAGCGCGGCCGAAAGCCCTTTCCCGAAAAAGAACGGGCGGCAGGCCTTCTCGCCCCGCAGGAAGGTATCCCCGATCATGCGCCACAGGAGGCGGGCCGAACCCTCGCTCGCGTCGGTGTTGAGCACCGCGCGGCAAAGCGGCTGCCAGAATCGCTCGTAGAGCCTTCCCGCGCTGCCCACGCGGTCGCTCACTGTATCGCCGGGCCCAGCGAAGGCGAGGCGCGCGATCTCGAGATAGTCGGCGAGGGCGGAACCGGCGACGCGCCGGTCGCGGTCCAGCAGCCAGAAGGGTATGGGACCCGGCCCGGGGGCGACGCGCCATCGCTCTCCGCTGGGGATGTCGACGAAGGGGAAGGCGGCGGGTGCGATTTCTGTCACCGCATCCTCCGAACCGGCGTCCGCCAGATAGCTGCGGGTCGCCTCGTTGGCGCCCAGCATCATGTGGCTGCCGTTGTCGATCGTGCAGCCCAGGTTCTCGTCGAAGAAGGATCGGCAGCGCCCTCCGGCATGGCCGGCCGCTTCGTATACCGTTACCCGCACGCCCGCGAGCGAGAGGCGCAGCGCGCAGGCAAGGCCGGAGAGCCCGGCGCCGACGACATGGACTCCGCTCACGCCCTTCTCCGGCGGCCCAGGCGGATCCGGAGCCATACCGCGATCCGGTCGAGCGCGGTCAGGCTCACCGTATCGGCCATGGGATCCGCCTTCCGCAGCCGGCGCGCGAGCCTGCGCCGTTCCGCGATCTCGGCGGTTGTCGCGAGCCGCAGACGCGGATCCGGGATCGACCGGGCGACCGGGAATGCGTCCTCCAGCGTGGGCTCGATGCGGTCCAGCATGCGATCGACGGTCTTCCGAAAACCGGAAGCGGCGTTGCCGGCGGCCAGATTCTCGGGGACGACGCCCGCCTGGCGCATCCAGTCCCCGGGAAGGTAAATCCGCCCGTGCGCGGCGAACTCGGCGCGGCAGTGCGCCAGCAGGTCGAGCAAGTGCGCGGCCATGCAGAACGCCTCGAGGTGCCGGCGGGCGCCGGGATCGATTTCCGATGCCTCGCCGAACGGCTTTGCGACGGGGGCGACCGCGAAGCCGGCATAGGACACGAGATCGCTCCAGTTCCGAAATCGCCCCGCGGCGACCGCCTTCCGGTGCGCCTCGTAGCAGCGTTTCACAACCGGATCGTCCGAGGACTCCGCAAGCCGGCCGAGCGCATCGCCGCGCGCCTCGGCCGACCGCGTCGTGTCGTCGGCCAGAGCGCGCGCCTGTTCGAGCGCGGGAGCGCCGGCGAAAACGTCCGGCCAGGCTCCGAACCGGCGCGGATCCAATGGCGTTGTCGGGCGCATCGCCGCAATATACGCCGGTTCGGTGAGGCACGAATGCTGTCCGATTCCCGTTCCTACTGCGCGGCCGAAGTCCGCCGTCTCGACCGCGAGCGCTACCTTGCCGCGCTGTTCGCCCCGGGCAAGCGGCGGGACGCGCTGTTCGCCCTCTACGCCTTCAACCTGGAGACCGCCAAGACGGCGGAAGTCGTTTCGGAACCGCTTCTGGGCGAGATCCGGCTGCAATGGTGGCGCGAGGCGATCGACGGGCTCTATGACGGGTCGGTGCGAGAACACCCGGTTGTCGCGGCGCTCGCCGAAGCGATCGCGACCTGCGGCCTGGAGCGTTCCCGCTTTCACGCGATTCTCGACGGTCGTGCGGGCGATCTCCGCGACCGACCGTTCGACGATTTGGACGCGCTCGAGGAATACGTTGCGGAGACCGCCGTTCCCCTGGTCCAGCTCGCCAGCCAGGCTCTCGGCGCGGAGGACGAAGGGACCATGCGCCTCGCCCGGGAGGCGGGGCTCGGTCTCGGCCTCGCCGGCGTGCTGCGGGCGATCCCGTTTCATGCCCGCCAACGACGGCTTTACGTCCCCCTGTCGCTGCTGGCCGAAGCCGGGATCGCTCCCGCCGCGCTTTTCGACCGCACCCCGCCTGAATCTTTCGCCGAGGCCGTAAAGCCCATCGCGGCGCGTGCCCGGGCGCACATCGCCGCGCTGCGCAAGGGGCGCCACGATATTCCCGTCGCGGCGCGGGCGGCTTTCCTTCCGCTGTCGATGTCCGAGGCGTATCTGCGGCGTCTCGCCCGGAACGGCCATTATGTTTTCGATCCGGGGCTTGCATTCTCGCCGCTCGCGGTTCAGGGCCGCGTCGCCTGGGCGGCATTCACGAGACGCTACTCGGCCGCGTCGGGCACCGGACCGGACCAGCGTTCGAGATCGATCAGCGCCCGGGTGCAATAGGCGCGCTTGCGGTCGCGGCCGCGCTTTCGCTCGGCGAGCGGCGGCAGGAGGCCGAAATTGACGTTCATCGGCTGGAACACGTCCGCCTCCGCGCCGCCGGTGATGTGGCCCAGAAGCGCGCCGAGCGCCGTCGTCGGGGGAGGGGGCGCGGGCGGCCGTCCGAGACTGTCCGCCGCCGCGAACCGCCCGGCGAGCAGGCCGATGGCGGCGCTCTCGACATAGCCTTCCACCCCGGTGATCTGTCCCGCGAACCGCAGCCTCGGCGCGGCGCGGAGCCGCAGTTCGCGGTCGAGCAGCCGGGGCGAGTTGATGAAGGTGTTGCGATGGAGGCCGCCCAGCCGGGCGAACTCGGCTTTCTCAAGCCCCGGAATGGTGCGGAAGACCCGCCTCTGTTCGCCGTGGCGCAGCTTGGTCTGGAAACCGACCAGGTTGTAGAGCGTGCCGAGCGCGTTGTCCTGCCGCAACTGGACCACCGCGTGAGCGCGCCTGCCGGTGCGCGGGTCGGTCAGGCCGACCGGCTTCATGGGACCGAAACGGAGCGTGTCGCGGCCGCGCTCGGCCATCACCTCGATGGGAAGACAGCCCTCGAAATAGGGCGTGTCGCGCTCCCAGTCCTTGAACCCGGTCTTCTCCGCCGAAAGCAGCGCGTCGATGAAGGCGCCGTACCGCGCCTCGTCCATCGGGCAGTTGATGTAGTCCGAGCCGGTCCCCGCCGGTCCCGCCTTGTCGTAGCGGCTCTGGAACCAGGCGACGTCGAAGTCGATCGACTCGCGGTAGACGATGGGCGCGATCGCATCGAAGAAGGCGAGCGAGTCCTCGCCGGTCAGGACCCGGATCGCGTCTGCCAGCGGGGGCGAGGTCAACGGTCCGGTGGCGACGATGGTGTCGGGCCAGTCTTCCGGCGGGAGGCCCGCGATCTCGCCCCGTTCGATCCCGATCAGCGGTTCCGCTTCGATGGCGGCTCCGACGGCCTGCGAGAAGCCGTCGCGGTCCACCGCGAGCGCGCCGCCGGCGGGCACCTTGTTCGCGTCGGCGGCGGCGAGGATGACCGAGGAAAGGCGCCGCATTTCCTCGTGCAGGAGGCCGATCGCCGAGGATTCCGCGTCGTCGGAGCGGAAGGAATTGGAGCACACGAGCTCGGCGAGACCGTCGGTCCGATGCACCTCCGTGGCCCGCTCCGGCCGCATCTCGTGCAGGATCGCCGGCACTCCCGCGCGGGCGATCTGCCAGGCCGCTTCCGAACCCGCCAGGCCGCCGCCGATGACATGGACGGGCGTCATGGCGCGTGGCAACGGTCAGGCCCTCGCGCGTCGGGGCGCGACGTCGCCGTTGAGGACCCGGGCCAGGTACTGGCCGGTGAAACTCGAATCCACCCGGGCGACGTCCTCCGGCCTGCCCGCGGCGATGATCCGGCCGCCCTTGTCGCCGCCCTCCGGGCCGAGATCGACGATCCAGTCCGCCGTCTTGATGACTTCCAGATTGTGCTCGATGACGATCACGGTATTGCCCTGGTCGACCAGGGCGTGGAGCACGGCGAGCAGGTTGCGCACGTCCTCGAAATGGAGCCCGGTGGTGGGCTCGTCGAGAATGTAGACGGTCTTGCCGGTCGAGCGGCGCGACAGCTCCTTCGAGAGCTTCACGCGCTGGGCCTCGCCGCCCGAAAGCGTCGTCGCCTGCTGGCCGATCCTGATATAGCCCAGCCCGACCTTCTGAAGCATGAGGAGCTTGTCGCGGATCGCGGGGACTGCGCTGAAGAAGGTGCAGCCCTCGTCCACCGTCATGTCCAGCACTTCGGCGATGGACCGGCCCCGGAAGCCGATCTCCAGCGTCTCGCGGTTGTAGCGCGCGCCCTTGCAGACGTCGCACTGGACGTAGACGTCGGGCAGGAAGTGCATCTCGATC